>NZ_DBHHPX010000011.1:0-77606 GCF_057241865.1 Tractidigestivibacter sp. | reverse complement strand
CGAACCGGTGGTTCCCATTGGCCTAACTGGCAGCTTTCAAGTTAGCGCTAACAGACGGCGACCTCACGGCGCGCGTAGGCGGGGCCGGCCGAGTAGCGGCGCACGCCGCCGATCGTGAACACACCCTGCCTGCTGCACCTCCTGGTCTCCCACCTCACGCACGAGAACGCGGCCGGCGGCAGCGGCGAGAGCGCCCCCCTGTCCTCCCCGAACAGCTCGGACTCCGGCGTGCCGAGCCCGTGGTGGCGCTTGCCCTCGCTGAGGTCCAGGCAGTCCCCGAGGAGCCTGCGGTTGAACGTGGCGACGTCGTGGAACGACGGGACGGGCACGAAGAGGTTCCTTCTGTGGAAGCCGACCTTGTTCTCGACGTTGCCCTTCTCGTTGCCCGAGCAGGGGTTGGCGAGGGCGTGGTCGAGCCCGTAGTGCGCCGCGAAGAGCCGGAAGAGCTCCGACGTCCTGACCTCGCCCCCGACGCGCCTGCCGACCTCGGTGGCGTTGTCGAAGACCGCCCTCCTAGGCACGCCGCCCGCGAACTCGAAGACGTTGCGGAGCCCCTGGCAGACGCACTCGGACGTCTCGCCCCAGAAGACTTGGGTGAGCCCCACGTTGGAGTGCGGGAAGGTGACGGTCAGGTACTTCCCCCTGGTGAGGACGCCACGCACCCTGAAGTCCGCCTCGCCGAAGTCGGCCTGCACCTCGCCGGGCAGCCAGCTCAGGGCCAGGAAGCCTTCGGCGTCCCTGCGGTCGCGCTCGCGGGCCATCTCCTCGCGCCTGCGCCTCACGTAGCGCTGCACGGTGGAGTAGGACCCCTCGTAGCCGAGCTCGTCGCGGAGCCTCACGTACACCCTCACGGCCGTGTGGCGCTGCTTGCGCCAGTTCCTGCAGTCGTCGTCGAGCCAGGAGTCGATTGTCGCCTCGTAGGGCGCGAGCAGCTCGCTCCCCGTCTCGCGCCTCCTCGGCGGCTCCGGTGAGAGGTCGCCCATCCTCGCGTACTTCCGGGCCGTGGGCTCCGAGACCCCGACCGCCCTCGCGATTGCCGCGATCGGCTCGCCACCCCTGGCCCTCCTGCGTATATCCTCTATCTTGTCCACGTCGATCATTCCTCTCTGGCCTCCCAACGTCGCAGACCGAAGCAACGACATTGTCGGGCCGACCGCGGGTGGTCGACGCGCCTATGCTCACACCCGAAAGTTTTTCGTGCTCAGACCCGAAATCTTTCGGTGCTCAAACCCGCAACTCCGAGGCTATCAAACACAGGAGCCCGGGCTCGGGCGCGGCATCATGGGGGGTGCCCTCGAGGTCCTGGGAAAGGGGGCGGGCGCCGACCCGGCAAACGGGCCCGCGAACGGGGGGAAGACCCTGCTGATCGGGTCCCCGCGTCCCAAACGGGGGCCGTGCGAGCCTCCCTCGGCGCTCGGGATGGCCCGGCCAGGCTACCAGTACCAGCAGGGAGCGCTCCGCGCCCCCGACGGGGACGAGGGGGCCCGCAGGGGGATCTCGGGGGTCTTCGACGCCAATGACGGCATCTACGGAAGGCGCCGCATCCACGACGGGCCCGAGGCGGGGGGCGAGACCATCGGGGAGCGCAGGATCGCCCGCATCATGGCCGAGGAGGGGCTCGAGGCCCGGGGCAGGACGAAGCCAAGGCGGCGCTACAGCCCCTACGCGGGCGAGGTCGCGGAACATCCGGGCAACAAGGTCAGGCAGGACTTTGCGGCGGGGCTTCCCAACTTCCTGTGGCCCGCGGACGTGACGCAGTTCTCGGTCCCCGCCGGCAAGCCCTGCCTCTCCCCTGTCCTGGACTGCTTCGACGGCTCCATCGTGAGCTGGACGACGTCGACCTCGCCGAACGCCGAGATGGCCAACTCGATGCTGGAAGCAGCCATCAGGCTTACCAAGCCCGGTGAGAGGGCCCGCCTCATCGTCCACGGCGGCTGCGGATGCCACTACCGGTGGCCCGGGTGGATATCGATCTGCGAGGGGGCGGGAATCATCCGCTCGATGTCGAGGAAGGGCAGCCCTCCCGACAACTCCCGCATGGAGGGCCTCCTCGGCACCATGAAGAGCGAGACGTCCTGCGGGAGGGACTGGGAGGGCGTCAGCCTGGAGGAGCTCGGGAAAAGGATCGATGACTACATGGAGTGGCACGACACAAAGAGGATCAGGCGCTCGCTGGGCTCGATGGGCCCCTTGGCATACAGGCAAAGCCTAACCCTTGCAGCCTAGCGAGAACGGTACGGAAAAGCGGTACCACCCCCAACCCGCAACTCTGTGGCTATCAAACACGCGCGATCCTAGACACGCGGAACCACCCAGCCGAAGGCATCGGAATGCGTTACCCAACACGCGGATATCAGACTCGCAGTCGTGCGTCGAACCAGACACGCCGGATGGTGGCAGGCGCCCGGAGGACCATATGGGAAACGACCCCAGCTCCGAGAAACTCGGAGTCGGGGCCGTTCTGCCTCTTGACAGGGTAAGCTACATATCAGTTCTGCTTGAGCGTCAGAAAGATTTTGGATCCTGGCGCGAGTTTCAATTGAGCATGGGGATAAGTACGCTGACCACTCGTAGTCGGCAAACACATCGCCTTGTCTGCGACGCTAGTTGGACCAGAGTTTGCCATTCACCTAATTGAGCTCGCAATCATTCGGTTGGGTTTTTGAATTTGTACTTAAATGGTGCAAATAGAAGACTGGAGCTCATCATGAATGACAAGAAATACGAGATTGCAATGGAAGTTGCCGGAAACACTGCCATGTGGACGCGGCCTGATACTGGTGATTGTCCATGTAGCTATCCGGCACCGACATACTCGGCGTCCAAGGGAATATTCGAAAGCATCCTGTGGGGACCAGCAATTTCTATAATTCCAACGAGGGTGGAAATATGTAAACCTATCCAGTATCACTCTTATGTAACTAATTACGGCGGCCCGAACAGATCGAATCCAGATATCAAAAGTGGCAATAACTATCAACTTGTTGCAACGGTTCTTGTCGATGTTTGTTACAAGCTTTATGCCGTAGTGGAACAGAACAACAATCGAGATTCCTTCAATTTGAGGTCGCGTCTGTGGGATGCACATACTACCTCACCAGGTCATGCATATAAAGCTATCTTCGAGAGACGATTGAACCGAGGCCAATCATTCGGCACAGTATCACTTGGATGGAGAGAGTTCACAACCTCATATGTTGGCCCTCTGAGATCATCTACTCATGCATGTGAAGAGCTACCTGACATCGTAATTCCTTCGATGCTTCGAACAGTCTTCGATAGTTCTACATATGGACATGTCGGGCCTAGATTCGATACCGATGTGCGCATTCATGATGGCACCCTTATCTATCCATTGGGCGGTGATAACAGATGATTAACGAAGCATTCAGTATAACAAAGGCGCTTCAAGCTTCTGGCATTGACTTTAGCGACCAAATTAGGTATTTCGAACTCGATGAAATCCCGAATACCCCATGTATAAGAATATGCCTGAATGACAATGGTATTGCGAGCCTCAGTACATTGACTGGCGACGAGCTGGCCGGGATATATAAATTTGGGAGCAATCAAGCTTCGTACCCGCATATGAATCTGGACGCTCTTTTTGCCTTGCCAAAAGACAGTGCTGATTCGAATATCCTAAATAAAGCGGCGAAAGGGAATGAGCCATTAAGCGATAAAGACATTGAGACCATCATCTCAATGTGTAATGACTCCTTATGGTTCCCGAAGAATGCTCGGAAGCAAGAACGTTTTGCTAGAAAATACAAGCTGCGTATGGTGATAGAGCCCCATAAGTTGCTGGAACTTACAGGGGATTTTGAACCAGTCAAACTGCTGGTCGAGGCTACAGACCGATACAGAAATCCAATGACTCTCTATGAAATGCTGAAACAATATGCCTTTCAATGTCTTAGAAAGCACCAAGATATCTCTACGGCCTTGCTTCTGCTGTTTAACATGCCTAAACGGAAGAACGATTCTCTGTCGTTCATCTTTGATACGGAGGAACTCGTAGAAAGCGGTTGGTCTACTCGTACATACCAGTTCAACAACTCACTAAACAAAGCGCTGTTAACTAATGAATCGGTAAGCGATATCCTAGACAACAACGCTTTGGTGGATGCCCTTGGGCAGCCATATGAACCTACGACAGATCGTATGGCAACTTTCAAATTGCCGGATAATATGTCTGCTTCTTTACGCACAATGAATGATGCGGCAGTGTGCCAGATAAAATACGGCTTGAAGAAGAATGACTCTTTCCCGTTAAGCATCAGAAATAGGGAAGTGCTGGCTGGTGCGATGCGGTGGCTAAATAATCAAGCTCTCGAGAATAAAGTATGGATATGGACATCGAAATCGCATAGCCATGAATGGCTATATGTATATCCAATAGGTGAGTTCATCAAACAATTGGACTATACAAGTGTGTTTGGCGTCAGCCCCGAGAGGGAGTTCGAAAGTGTGTTTAGCGTCAGCCCCAAGAGGAAGTTCGAAGAAGCTGCGGCAGTATATATAAATAAATTGCGACACGGCGTTGAAGGTGAAGACGCTGGGGCTACTGATGACATTCGTGTATTTGTCTTGCGTAAAGTAACAAATAAACCACCTGGCAGAACACGGGTAATGTACACAAGGGCTGTCAATATCCAATCGCTTGAAGATAATGTACGCGACTGGGAAGCTGGGTGCGGCAACCATCCAGAAATCCTCGGAGGGCTTGCCAGACGGATACCATATCCCATGAGCATTGCCGAAATAATGAATACTCAGGTCAATCGCGATGAGAAAGAGGGCTCCGGGCCGAAACGTAATAATAAGGAGGCCCCCAACTTAAGCGTTGTTCCTGATTATTACGGTGTGGAGCTGCTCTTGGACAAGATGCTTCCTGTAGAAAGGGAGATGCATATTGCAGTAGAAAAATGTCCCAAATTGATTGCCGCCACTGGTGCAGCTCTTGCCAAAAGGGATTACAATGATATGTCCAAATCATGCATGGATGCAATAAATCTGCTCATACCGTTTTTGTCACTTCTTTTACATCGTGAAGGGATATATATGGATTCCTACTGCAACGAGGCCCCCTACTTGTTTGGCCAACTACTGCATGAATCCGACATTCTTCATGAGCTCTATTGCAAAGTGGTGCGTGAGAAAAACTACCCTCCTCAGTTTGTTGGATCAGCTTTGTTCCGTGTGGCGTCCGATTCTCCAAAGGAAGCTTTTGTCATCTTGGGACAAAGAATCTTGCCTTATCTTGCTTGGGCTAAAACCTTCAAGAATGAAACCAGCAAGGACGAGGAACTTGAGAAGAATCGACGGTTGACTGCTTGGATATGCAAGGAATATCAGATGACCATGGATAAGCTGGGGCCTGCATGGAAGAGCCCCAGGAGTTTCTCGGATGAAGAGAGGGCTCAGCTATTTATCGGATTCCTGTCTTCACTGCCGAAAAATCGCAGCGCTTCCAGTGACAATGGTGAAAACTAGCGCAGAAGAAAGGACAGATCATGGTAGATGAAATTAAGCGTGCTACTGGTTTGCTTGTTATCGAGGTTGTGAACTCCAATCCGAATGGAGATCCCGACAGAGAGAGCGATCCGCGGCAGCGAGAAAACGGACACGGAGAGATTTCTCCAGTGTCGTTCAAGAGAAAACTTCGCGAGCTGCTTGAGGACCACAATTCCCCATTCTTTGCAGCTCTACCGGAGGTGTACAGGAACAGTCCAGATAACTACCAGATACTTGAACATCGTGGTCGTGACCGTGGTGCCATCTCCAAAGAGATGGGTGCAACTAAGGATAACGCTAAATTCAATGAAAGAGATTTTTTGAATAGCGAGTTTGTCAAGAAGTATTGGGATGCAAGAATATTTGGGAATACGTTTTTGGAGTCGGGCGGGGATAAAGGCTTTATAAAAACGGGCGTCGTTCAATTCGGAATGGGAATATCAATTGCACCGATTCATATAATTCGTCAGACAAATACGAATAAGGCTGGTGTCCAGAAGGAAAAGAATTCCGGTATGGCTCCAATGTCGTATCGAGTCGTAGAGCACGGTATCTATACTATGCCTTTCTTTGTCAATCCGAATTATGCACGGAAATCAGGTTGTACAGCTGATGACATCGAGTTGATGAAGCTGATGATTCCTTATGCATATGATTTAAATAGATCTTCAGTACGCCCTGATGTCCGCATCAGACATGCATGGTATATCGAACACAGGAGTATTTTGGGCAGCTGTCCTGATTATCTTCTTTTCGAAGCACTAACTCCAAAGAAAAAAGACGAACCCGACGAGCCATCAGAATCGTGGCTGGATTATGAGGATGTGGACCAGCTTCCAGACAAGCTGATGGAAAAAGTTTCTTCCTGTAATGATCTGGCGAAAACGCCTGTATTGTAGGAATTGAGTGAATATGGAATATCTTGCACACAGCGCGAATTGCGATGGAAAATCTCAGAGCTATGAAGACCATATCCTCGCAGTAATGCGTCGTGCAGATAGGTATGCTGCAGAAGCTGGGAAATATGCAAGGACCTCATGCCTAGAGCTGCAGCATACAGTCCATAATGCGGCCCTTTGGCATGATCTCGGGAAGCTGGACAAAGACAACCAGGACGTATTGCGTTCGACCCAGGATGGAAAAGGCCATCTTCCTGTGAACCATGTTGATGCGGGATGTAGCTACTTGTTGAAGTCTGGAAGTCTGCTGGCTGCTTTGTCTGTCTATTCTCATCACGCGGGCTTGCCTGATATTGCTGAAGAGCAGGCGCGAGGTATGAATTTTCTTAGAGACAAACAGATTAAGCGACAAACCGATAACGAATTGGGGGAGCTCGTATCAATACACGAGTCTCTCACGTCTGCTGATGCGGCTGACCATACTCTCGAGAAGACGCCTAATGGATTAGGCGTGTATTGTAGAATGGCGCTCTCGTGTTTGGCTGACGCTGATCATTCCGACACAGCAAGGTTTTATGGTCAAGGCCCTTCGGCGGAAGACATGCCTTTGCTGCGCGCCGATGAACGTTTGAGGATGCTCGACCAGTATGTCTCTGACTTGGGGACGAATGATGAGAGAAGTCGTTTGCGCCGAAAGATGTATCGGGCTTGTCGGTCTGCCAATCTAGAGGAAAGCTTTGTATCGTGCGATAGCCCTGTGGGGTCCGGCAAAACGACTGCGGTAATGGCTAATCTTCTCCATCAATGCTCTGAATATGGCCTGCGAAGAATATTTGTGGTGCTGCCCTATACGAGCATCATTAGCCAGTCCGTGAAGGTTTACCGCAAAGCCTTGGTTCTCCCGGGCGAGGATCCAAATAGAGTTGTCGCTGAAGTCCATAGTCGAGTGGATTTCGAAGATTACGATACCAGATACCTAACGGCACGTTGGAAGGCGCCAATCGTAGTGACTACTGCGGTTGCTTTTTTTGAGACGTTGGCATCCAATAAGCCGTCTGTACTTCGCAGGCTGCATGAGCTGCCGGGGAGCGTCATATTCGTTGATGAGGCACACGCTGCGTTGCCTGTTCAATTGCTTCCGATAGCATGGAAATGGATGAACTGTCTTGCTGAGGAGTGGTCTTGCAGATGGGTGCTCGCCTCTGGCTCCTTAGTTCGTTTCTGGGAGCTCTCAGCATTTAAGCATTGGAAAATTGGGCTTGAACAACCTGATGTCACTAGGCTAGTTCCTGAAGCAATCAGAGCTGAATTGTATAAATATGAGCTAAACCGAATTAGGTATTGTTATCGTGAACAGGCAATTGCCTTGTCTGATTTTCCTACATGGGTATGCGGCGAGCCTGGTCCGAGGCTGGTGATAGTCAATACGGTGAATAATGCCGCTATCGTTGCGGATGCATTCAGACAAGAATGTGGTCGCGAACGAGTAGAACATCTTTCCACCGCTTTGACACCAGGCTACAGGGCAAAAACTGTTGAAAGAATCATAAAACGACTATCGAACGAAGAGGATACGGACTGGACACTGGTGGCTACTTCATGCGTTGAGGCCGGTGTCGACTTTTCATTTAGAACTGGTTTTCGTGAAACATCTTCGCTTCTTTCGTTAGTTCAAAGTGCCGGGCGCGTTAACCGCAATGGCGAGTACGATGCTGCGGAAATGTGGACATTCTTGTTCCAAGACGATTCAAGACTAAACAACAACAAGCGTTTGAAGGCATCTCGTGAAGTACTGCTCAACTACTTCAAAAAGAGCATTCCCGTTAATGCCGAGCTAAGTACAACATCAATGAATGAGGAGCTGTCTTGGGGCTCTAATGAACGGGTGAGATTGTTTATTCGCAAACTGCTTGACGATGAGGGTGATTACGAGTTCAAGGAGATTGCCTCCGAGTTCAAAGTCATTGATGATGACACCGTCGTCGCGATTATTGATCCTGAACTGGCTGAAAGAGCCGTGCGTGGATATAGCTGCTGGGAGAATCTCCAGAGTGGATCGGTCTCGATACGCAAGTGCTATATCGGGAAATGGCAGCTGCAGAAGCTGAGCGAAGATTTATACCAATGGACCTTGCCCTATGATGATTTCTTGGGATATATGCGTGGTGTCATGGAGCTGGGCCAGTTCACAAACGGAACGCTAATCCTTTGAGCACCGGGGAGTTTTCCCTATGTATTCAGACGAAGACTATTTAATGTTGTCAGGCATCCAGCACTTCGATTATTGCCGGCGCCAATGGGGGCTCATCCACGTGGCGGATGAGTGGCAGGAGAACGTCCTGACCATTGGCGGAGACATTATGCATGAGCGTGCGCACGACGATTCCCTCCGCGAGCGCAGGGGAGACACCATCATCGTGCGCGGCCTGACGGTGCGCTCCTCCGCGATGGGCGTCATTGGGCAGTGCGACGTAGTGGAGTTTCACCAGAGCGAGCATGGTCATCCTCTCGTAGGGGAGGATGGCCTATGGTCCGAGTTCCCTGTGGAATACAAGCATGGGCATGCGAAGACCATCGATGCCGATAGGCTTCAGCTGACGGCCCAGGCGATGTGCCTGGAGGAGATGTTTGGCTCCGAGATCCCATACGGCTTTCTGTATTACGGGGAGACGCGGTCTCGCGAGAAGGTCGAGTTTCTGCGGGAGATTCGCCAGGAGGTGGAGCGTGACTTTGCGGAGATGCACTCACTGTACCAGAAGCGCTGGATCCCAAAGGCAAGGTACCGCAAGAGTTGCAGGTCATGCTCCCTCTATGAGCTGTGCATGCCGAAGGCGAAGAGCGCCCAAGCCTATGTCGACGAAATGTTGGAGGGATCCTTGTGAGGCGCCTTGGGAACACGCTCTACATCTTGTCGGATGACCTTTACCTTACGGTTGACGGCATGAATGTCGTCGCTAAGCGACAAGGGGCAGAGATGGGCAGGATACCTCTGCATACTCTGGCGAGCATCTACTCGTTCTCGTACATGGGCGCCAGTCCTGCCTTGATGGGCCGCTGTGCAGATGAGGGTATTGAGCTTGCATTTTTCACATCGAGCGGCAGGTTCCTTGCCGACGTGGCAGGCATGCCCCATGGGAATGTACTGCTGCGACAAAGGCAGAGCCTGATGTCCCAGAACCGCGAACAGTGTCTGGTAGTCTCGAAGAACTTCATCCTAGCGAAGGTCTTCAACTCGAAGTGGGTTCTAGAAAGATGTATCCGAGACCATGGGATGAGGGTCGACGTCGACTCACTCAAGCGAGCGTCGCAAATGCTCAGTAGCTCGTTGCGCGCCCTCAAATCGTGCTCGTCAATTGAATCATTGCGAGGGATTGAGGGGGATGCCGCAGCTGAATACTTCGCAGTGTTCAACGAACTTGTGCTGAATACTGACAAGGCATTTGAGTTTCGTGGGCGGAACAAACAACCGCCCCTTGATCCTGTGAACGCAATGCTGTCTCTCTTCTACACCATGCTCTCACTTGACTGCTCCTCGGCTTTGCGTGGGGCGGGGCTCGATCCCTACATCGGGTTCATGCACACGGACAGGCCTGGCAGAAGGTCTCTGGCGCTTGACTGCATGGAGGAGCTTCGCCCAATCCTGGTTGACCGCTTCGTGCTGACTGTCATCAACAATCGAACGATAAAGGCGAAGCATTTTGAAACGAGGGAGAATGGCGAGGTCAGGCTGACGGATGACGGGCGCAAGGTTCTCTTTGATGCCTGGCAGGAGAAGAAGAGGGAGGTAGTTACACATCCTTTCCTCCATGAGAAGATGCCCTATGGATTAGTACCATACGTACAGGCACAGCTCCTGGCGCAGTACGTTCGAGGAGATATCGACGGTTATCCACCGTTCATGTGGAAGTGAGGAGTCGCTTTCCCATGTATGTCGTCATTACTTACGATGTTGATACTACGACGCCTGCGGGGCAAAAGAGGCTTCGCAGAGTGGCTAAGATATGTGTCAATTATGGCCAGCGTGTCCAGAACTCCGTGTTTGAGTGTGACGCGGATGCTGCAACGCAGGCAGAACTCCGTCACAAGTTGACGGAGATTATAGACGTCAAGCACGATAGCTTACGGTTCTATAACTTGGGCGACTCCTACAAGAGCAAGATTACTCATATTGGAGCCAAGGAAGGTTATGACCCTCAGGGGTTCCTGTCCCTCTAGAAGTGCGAACCGTAGGCAATCAGTCGCGCACAGGGGGCTTCGCACCTTGACAATGGCATTTGGAGCCAAAACGATAAAGGACATAGGTATGGCAATAAGATATGCAACGGGCTATGATCAACACCTTGTGGTCTGATGATCATGTGCTACCATATTTTGCGGTCGCCCCTCATACGAGGGGCGTGGATTGAAATTGCACCCAGGCGGCGTACGAGATGTGCGGCGTGGTCGCCCCTCATACGAGGGGCGTGGATTGAAATGCCGTGAGGACGGCCATAACGGCCACTGTGAACGAGTCGCCCCTCATACGAGGGGCGTGGATTGAAATGAGGCCGAGGTGCGCGACCTGCTGGCCCCGCTGGGTCGCCCCTCATACGAGGGGCGTGGATTG
Organism: Tractidigestivibacter sp.; assembly: GCF_057241865.1. Lineage (NCBI taxonomy): Bacteria > Bacillati > Actinomycetota > Coriobacteriia > Coriobacteriales > Atopobiaceae > Tractidigestivibacter > Tractidigestivibacter sp. The sequence goes on along the minus strand of NZ_DBHHPX010000011.1, from coordinate 66,584 downwards.
AAATCTGGCGACAAGGGCGCCCAGGGCCCCGAGGGGCGTGTCGCCCCTCATACGAGGGGCGTGGATTGAAATGAATACCGCGAGGGGACCATCTACAGCAAGGCGCGTCGCCCCTCATACGAGGGGCGTGGATTGAAATAACCTCGGCAGTCGCGGCATCAGGAGCGCGGCGCGGTCGCCCCTCATACGAGGGGCGTGGATTGAAATGCGTAGCTACCGTAGGCGCTCTCATCCCAGCTGTGTCGCCCCTCATACGAGGGGCGTGGATTGAAATTCCCCCCGAGAGACCAGGGAGGGTTGCACGTGGCGTCGCCCCTCATACGAGGGGCGTGGATTGAAATATGCGTGGCGTTGATCAGGTCGATTGCGTATGACGTCGCCCCTCATACGAGGGGCGTGGATTGAAATGTGAGCCTCTCCACCCTGACCCAGATGCCCGCCGGGGTCGCCCCTCATACGAGGGGCGTGGATTGAAATCGGCGTGAGGCCCAGCAGCACGTCGCGCGCCTCGGTCGCCCCTCATACGAGGGGCGTGGATTGAAATCTGGCGGTGGAGCCGCCCACGGTCACGCACAACGGTCGCCCCTCATACGAGGGGCGTGGATTGAAATACGAACTTGTTTGCGCTCTCCTGGTAGGTGGAGACGGTCGCCCCTCATACGAGGGGCGTGGATTGAAATGGGACGGCCACCTCGTAGCCGAGCCTCGCGAGGTGTCGCCCCTCATACGAGGGGCGTGGATTGAAATCACCTGGTGCGCCAGGACGACATGGGAATCCAGGTCGCCCCTCATACGAGGGGCGTGGATTGAAATTCCGCATCGTCGCCGCCCGCCCTCCTCGCCGCCACGTCGCCCCTCATACGAGGGGCGTGGATTGAAATGAGGCCGGGGACCTGAGCACGAGATATCCATGGGGTCGCCCCTCATACGAGGGGCGTGGATTGAAATAAGCAAAAGTGCAGGCAGGCGACGAGCTCCGCGAGTCGCCCCTCATACGAGGGGCGTGGATTGAAATTAGTCGTGGTCATCGTCAAGCCCAATGACTCTGTGTCGCCCCTCATACGAGGGGCGTGGATTGAAATTCGCGGATCTTGGCGTTCGTCTCCTCGATGGAGGGTCGCCCCTCATACGAGGGGCGTGGATTGAAATAGCACATAAGGAATGTCTATCACGTCGGTGTAAGGTCGCCCCTCATACGAGGGGCGTGGATTGAAATTGCAGCTCGCGGTAGAAGGCCTTGGTGGCCTCGGTCGCCCCTCATACGAGGGGCGTGGATTGAAATCCGCTTGGCCCTCTCGGCCTCGACCTCCGCCATGGTCGCCCCTCATACGAGGGGCGTGGATTGAAATTCGCTGTAGCTCTCCCCGGCATTCCACCTCGTGCGTCGCCCCTCATACGAGGGGCGTGGATTGAAATGCCTACTGGGTGGCGGGCACCACGCTCACGCTGCTGGTCGCCCCTCATACGAGGGGCGTGGATTGAAATTCTATCAGGTACTGGACCGCCACGCGCTTGCCCCGTCGCCCCTCATACGAGGGGCGTGGATTGAAATGACTCGGAGGGCGGCGCATGGACGGGCGCCTCGGTCGCCCCTCATACGAGGGGCGTGGATTGAAATAAGCAGCTGGCCCCGGCCATCGATGGCATCTCCGTCGCCCCTCATACGAGGGGCGTGGATTGAAATCGACACGTCGACCAGCGCCGGGCACTCATACACCGTCGCCCCTCATACGAGGGGCGTGGATTGAAATGCCGACACGTACACGGTTACGTTCAACGCCGAGGTCGCCCCTCATACGAGGGGCGTGGATTGAAATCAGCCAGTGATGCGCGGCGCATTCGTTGACCGTGTCGCCCCTCATACGAGGGGCGTGGATTGAAATGCCACGGCATGCGTCACCGCTGCCGTGAGTGCCGTAGTCGCCCCTCATACGAGGGGCGTGGATTGAAATTCAAGTGGGCTGGGCTTATCGCTTGCCCCGCAATCGTCGCCCCTCATACGAGGGGCGTGGATTGAAATCCCTCGCTCATCGCTCGCCCACCTTCCTGCCGTGGTCGCCCCTCATACGAGGGGCGTGGATTGAAATGACAACAATGGCGACCAAGACGGCGCGGACGGGACGTCGCCCCTCATACGAGGGGCGTGGATTGAAATTGGCAGTGCATCGAGTACGTCAAGGGCCTATCTGGTCGCCCCTCATACGAGGGGCGTGGATTGAAATGCAGCCGCGGTGGCAGAGCCCATGGCCGCCTCGGTCGCCCCTCATACGAGGGGCGTGGATTGAAATTCCAAGGCACCAGAGACGCTGCGTGTGCCTAGCGAGTCGCCCCTCATACGAGGGGCGTGGATTGAAATGCCCATCAGGGGGCACTCATCCTCACCGGGAGGAGTCGCCCCTCATACGAGGGGCGTGGATTGAAATCCTGCTACAGCGAGGCCCCCAGGGGGGTCTTTTTGTCGCCCCTCATACGAGGGGCGTGGATTGAAATCTCGACGCGGCGGTGGACCACGCGCGCCAGCTCGGTCGCCCCTCATACGAGGGGCGTGGATTGAAATGTCGACGACCGCACCATCGTGCAGAGCGTGGCCGAGTCGCCCCTCATACGAGGGGCGTGGATTGAAATTACGGGAACGTGCTCAATGGCGATGCGACGTTCGCGTCGCCCCTCATACGAGGGGCGTGGATTGAAATCTCGCGAGCAGGTCACACGCGCGATACTGCTCCAGTCGCCCCTCATACGAGGGGCGTGGATTGAAATCAGCCAGTGATGCGCGGCGCATTCGTTGACCGTGTCGCCCCTCATACGAGGGGCGTGGATTGAAATTGTTCGGCCTGCGCATGGTCCTCGCCGGCAAGGTGTCGCCCCTCATACGAGGGGCGTGGATTGAAATAGGCAGGTCGCGGCGGACAAGACGCTCGGCGGGCGTCGCCCCTCATACGAGGGGCGTGGATTGAAATGACGCGGCGGTGCAGGGCATCGCGTCGGCGCTGGTCGCCCCTCATACGAGGGGCGTGGATTGAAATACTGCAGACGTCGGCGTCAAGCGCGGCGAGAAGGGTCGCCCCTCATACGAGGGGCGTGGATTGAAATGGACCGGTGCGGTGCGCAGACGTGCGCCCGCTCGTCGCCCCTCATACGAGGGGCGTGGATTGAAATGCCAGCACAAGCAGGCAGGCAAGCTCCACGTACTGGTCGCCCCTCATACGAGGGGCGTGGATTGAAATGACACCGCGATAGCCAACCTGCGCAAGACCTCCGTCGCCCCTCATACGAGGGGCGTGGATTGAAATCCGCGAGAGTCCAAAATGATAGACAATCGTCTAGTCGCCCCTCATACGAGGGGCGTGGATTGAAATCTATCGGGCGAAACTCTGGAGCTTCCGGGTCATGTCGCCCCTCATACGAGGGGCGTGGATTGAAATATGACGCTGGCGCAGCCCTCCGCCGTCCCCGGCAGTCGCCCCTCATACGAGGGGCGTGGATTGAAATCAGGTGACCGGGGTCACGTGGACCGGGCTACTCGGTCGCCCCTCATACGAGGGGCGTGGATTGAAATGACAACAATGGCGACCAAGACGGCGCGGACGGGAGTCGCCCCTCATACGAGGGGCGTGGATTGAAATTATAGCGTCGAGGGCATCAAGATGAGCGTCTCTGGTCGCCCCTCATACGAGGGGCGTGGATTGAAATGACGCCCTCAGCCAGCTCATGCAGGCGTGGCAGGGTCGCCCCTCATACGAGGGGCGTGGATTGAAATTGTCTCACCCTGGGGCTGCTCGGGCTCCTGATGGGAGTCGCCCCTCATACGAGGGGCGTGGATTGAAATTGGGATCAGGACACGAAGACCTCACCAAGGCCAGAGTCGCCCCTCATACGAGGGGCGTGGATTGAAATTCTAGCTTGTCCTGCTCTGCCTCGCAGGCGGCCGTCGCCCCTCATACGAGGGGCGTGGATTGAAATGTTGACTGTCCCAACTGCACAACCGCATCGCAGCGTCGCCCCTCATACGAGGGGCGTGGATTGAAATCAGACCCACTCCCCGTCAAGGGTGTTCAGCGACAGTCGCCCCTCATACGAGGGGCGTGGATTGAAATTGCACGCGATCAAGGCGTGTGAGGTCTCCAGGTGTCGCCCCTCATACGAGGGGCGTGGATTGAAATGAGATGAGTGGGAGGCCGTGTCCTCCCAAGTTGTCGCCCCTCATACGAGGGGCGTGGATTGAAATTCCACCGCCAAGGTCACGGCCGGGACCGTCTAGTCGCCCCTCATACGAGGGGCGTGGATTGAAATCTCGACGCGGCGGTGGACCACGCGCGCCAGCTCGGTCGCCCCTCATACGAGGGGCGTGGATTGAAATCTCGTATCACGCGGCACCCGCAGCTTGGGCAGTAGTCGCCCCTCATACGAGGGGCGTGGATTGAAATGTGGCGGCGATGAGGGGGATACCGGGGGTCCACGGTCGCCCCTCATACGAGGGGCGTGGATTGAAATGCTAGCGAGTGGAGCACCGCGCTCGCGGCGACGCTGGTCGCCCCTCATACGAGGGGCGTGGATTGAAATGTACTAGACAATGTGTAAAGTGTCGTTTAATATGTCGCCCCTCATACGAGGGGCGTGGATTGAAATTCGACATCGCCCGCATAGCCGCCCGCCACACCACGTCGCCCCTCATACGAGGGGCGTGGATTGAAATCAGTCGCCCACGACCTTGCCGAGGTCGCCCCCGCACGTCGCCCCTCATACGAGGGGCGTGGATTGAAATCCGTCAGGACGGACATAGCGCCGGTAGGTGGTGGTCGCCCCTCATACGAGGGGCGTGGATTGAAATGCTTGCTGTCTGTTAGAGCCGGATGCCGTACTCGGTCGCCCCTCATACGAGGGGCGTGGATTGAAATATCGACGTGGAGGGCGGCACCAACCAGCTACCGGGTCGCCCCTCATACGAGGGGCGTGGATTGAAATAGACGCGCTCTCGTGCGGCGCGGCATCGTCGTGAGGTCGCCCCTCATACGAGGGGCGTGGATTGAAATGACTTCCGCGACGCCAACCAGTCGCTCTGCGGCAGTCGCCCCTCATACGAGGGGCGTGGATTGAAATCGCCCGGCTTACGGGCCGAGCACCGTGACTGTGGTCGCCCCTCATACGAGGGGCGTGGATTGAAATGCTCGTCGGTGCCGTTGACGGGCTGCTCCATGGTCGCCCCTCATACGAGGGGCGTGGATTGAAATCGTTTAGAGCGGTATCGGCATCGGGACCACCATCGTCGCCCCTCATACGAGGGGCGTGGATTGAAATGCGCCGGACCGGCAGAACGGCAACCCGTCGAGGTCGCCCCTCATACGAGGGGCGTGGATTGAAATCTGTGCCACCTCGATGGCATCCAGGAGGCCGATGTCGCCCCTCATACGAGGGGCGTGGATTGAAATTCCTAGGTGTCTTACAGCTCCGGTGCCTCGGCGTGTCGCCCCTCATACGAGGGGCGTGGATTGAAATTGATTGCCAGTAACACAGCAGGCAGGAAAGGAAGTCGCCCCTCATACGAGGGGCGTGGATTGAAATTCTCGGGCAACTTCGTCTTCGGCGACGTCCTGGTCGCCCCTCATACGAGGGGCGTGGATTGAAATCCCAGCTTGAGCACACGGTTGGTCGCAATCGCGAGTCGCCCCTCATACGAGGGGCGTGGATTGAAATCAGTCGCCCACGACCTTGCCGAGGTCGCCCCCGCGTCGCCCCTCATACGAGGGGCGTGGATTGAAATGACGCGGTGTGCCCGGACTACGACCCCGACGCGTGTCGCCCCTCATACGAGGGGCGTGGATTGAAATGAGGTGAGAGCGATGGGTGACGCGATGCGGGACATCGTCCCTCATACGAGGGGCGTGGATTGAAATTCCTGCCCGTACAGCACAAGGACGTCTCCCCTCTGTCGCCCCTCATACGAGGGGCGTGGATTGAAATAAGGCCAATGGCCCAGATGTGATGAGCAACTTCGCCGCCCCTCATACGAGGGGCGTGGATTGAAATGATACCATGACCGGACAGCTGGCCGAGGAGATGGAGTCGCCCCTCATACGAGGGGCGTGGATTGAAATCGTCCGTGACGAGCAGCAGAAGGCCATGTTCTCGTCGCCCCTCATACGAGGGGCGTGGATTGAAATTTGCAGCAGATGGACTCGGTGACGGTGGCAGGAAGTCGCCCCTCATACGAGGGGCGTGGATTGAAATGTGATGTCTGTCTTGGTGGCGGCATTATCAACACGTCGCCCCTCATACGAGGGGCGTGGATTGAAATATAACAGCACACTACATCGCTGTACAGTACAATGTGTCGCCCCTCATACGAGGGGCGTGGATTGAAATTATCGCGGCATGGGATACGAGATTGCCAGCTAGGTCGCCCCTCATACGAGGGGCGTGGATTGAAATGACTCCATCGCCTACGAGTACGGCATGGCCCGTGCGGGTCGCCCCTCATACGAGGGGCGTGGATTGAAATAAATCGAAGAGGACCACCGACGACTGCTACACGCGTCGCCCCTCATACGAGGGGCGTGGATTGAAATCTTACTACGTAAGGGTGTGGGGACCCCCTACCGGGTCGCCCCTCATACGAGGGGCGTGGATTGAAATCTAGTCCGTGCCGCCGATGCCGTGCGAGGTGTCGCGTCGCCCCTCATACGAGGGGCGTGGATTGAAATCACCCGTACCCCTCGTCCAAGTCCCCACCACACGTCGCCCCTCATACGAGGGGCGTGGATTGAAATGGACCGGTGCGGTGCGCAGACGTGCGCCCGCTCGGTCGCCCCTCATACGAGGGGCGTGGATTGAAATACCACGATGGGCAGCCACGACCTCACTGGCTCGCAGTCGCCCCTCATACGAGGGGCGTGGATTGAAATTCCAGGTCCGACACCCGCATGCGCCCCGGGTCCTGTCGCCCCTCATACGAGAGGCGTGGATTGAAATTCCGTCGAGCGCGCCAACCCGGACGGCAGCCTGGTCGCCCCTCATACGAGGGGCGTGGATTGAAATATCTATGGTGTGGAGGGCATCGGCAAGTCCACGCTGGTCGCCCCTCATACGAGGGGCGTGGATTGAAATTTGCATACAGAGAAGAAAACTGCTAGGCACCGCGTCGCCCCTCATACGAGGGGCGTGGATTGAAATAGCGTGGCGTCATATCCGTTGACGAACACGGCACGTCGCCCCTCATACGAGGGGCGTGGATTGAAATTGCAGCTCGCGGTAGAACGCCTTGGTTGCCTCGGTCGCCCCTCATACGAGGGGCGTGGATTGAAATGAGGCGGCGAAGAGAGGGTACTGGCGCTGGCTCGAGTCGCCCCTCATACGAGGGGCGTGGATTGAAATGCGATGTCCTGGAGAGTCGTAGTCAAGAGGACGGAGGGGGCAAGCCGAAGCGCGCGATCGTACGGTGCCTCAGGAGGCACACCGCCAGGGAGGCCTGCCGCGCCCTCATGAACCCAGCAGCCAGGGCGCACGAGGACGGTGGAGACCTCAGGTCGAGGCGGGTGGAGGCGCATCTCACCCAGAGGCAGGTCGCTGACAGGCTAGGTACCAAGCCTGTCAGGATCAACGGGATCGAGCGAGGGACGAGAAGGCGCTACGAGCTCCGGGACAGGCACTCGGTGCCTCTGAGTGAAATCGGCAAGAGCGGCGAAACGCCCCTTGACACACCATAGGAGCGTCATTCCCGACACAATCGCCTTTGGCACTCTCCCCATGGCAAAGCGCATACAAAGATGGAGGCTTGGCGCTAAGGCCAGCCCCCAAGAAAGCGAACGTATTTCTGTACCGTCACTAGCGCCTCTCAGCCGCCTTGGCCTAGACCTCTCACCAGTACTCGGGCGCCGTTACCTACGTACAGGCAGGCCTCCAGCACATCACCTTGGCCTTCCTGCCCCCATCGTTCCGCCTGCCTGCGCCGTCTGCCGTTTGCCTGTTCAAAGTTGCCGGATTGGGCGGTGAAACAAGTGGTCTGTCCGCTGGTCCGTGGCACCCATAGACTTCTAGTCAAGGCAGTCCTCGGAAAAGGAGGCATGAATGGACATCATATTGGGAGCCTTGAACTGGTATGCGGCTCTGCCGTCATCGGTCATGGTGATGATCGGAATCTTCCTGGTAGGTCTTCTTCTCGCCAGGCTGAAGGTCGGAGAGGCCCTGCGTTGCTCCATCTATGTGGCTGGTGCCCTTGTTGCAATGAGCACGATGGTTGGCATGTTCTCGGGTGCGGCAACGCCGATCCTCACCCAGGTCGTAGAGGCTACGGGACTCAAACTTGACATCATTGACCTCGGTCTCGGCTCGGCGTACTCCTCGGTCCTCTTTCCACTCAGCTTCTACGCCATTCTGCTGGTCGTCGGCCTTGCGGTCAATGCCCTGATGATTGTCCTCAGGCTTACCGACACCTTTGACGTTGATGTGTTCAACTACTCTGTGTGGGCGCTTGCATCTTCCTATGTCTGGGCAATCACCGGAAGCGTGCCCCTTGCCATCGCTGCCTACGTGATCAACGAGATTATCGTCCTTAAGTTTGCCGATCTTACCGCGCCGGCAATCCAGAAGGCCTACGGCCTCGATGGCGTCTCCATCCCTCACGGCAACGCCGTCATCTTTGCTCCCGTCGGCATGGCCGCGAATTGGGTCATCGAAAAAATCCCGGTGCTCGCTAAAATTGACTGGAGCCCCGAGAAGATCGAGGAGCGCTTTGGCGGCCTTGTCTCGCCGTCCATGATTGGCTTCGTGATGGGCATCGTGCTCGGCATCGCCGGTGGCCAGGGCTTTGGTCAGACGTTCCTGCTTGGCATCACCGTGGCGGCCTTCATGATCGTCTTCCCACGCGTCGAGAACATCCTTGTCGAGGGCATCACCCCCGTCGCTGACGGGATGCGTGACATCTGCGCCAAGAGGTTCCACCGTGACCTCAACATCGGTCTCGACGCCGCCATTCTCATCGGCATGCCCGACGTCATGGCAACCGGTATCCTGGTCACCCCCGTCGTGCTGCTCCTTGCCTTCATCCTTCCGGGCAACCGCGTCCTGCCGATGGCCGACCTTGCTATTGCCGCACCGTTCCTCATCAGCTGCTGCATGCCCTTCTGCAAGAAGAACATCTTCCGTGGATTCATCGCCGGCGTGGTCGTCATGATCATTACGCTCTACGTCTGCACCGCCACGGCCGGTTGGTACACGCAGTGCGCCGCCATGAACGGCCTGCCCTTCGAGTCCCTCTCTACGACGCTGGGTATCGGCTCGAGCTGGGTTGCCTGGGCAATCGGCCAGGTGTTTGCAATCTTCGCGTAAGGCGAGCTTGCTGGTGCGACACAAGGTAGCGGATGCAAGTCTTGTTTGGAGGTAGCAATGGATGCAAAGAAGATCGTCGTTGCCTGCGGTACGGGTGGCGTCACCTCGAAGAACATCGCCATGAAGATCGAGAAGTACCTCAAGGGCAAGGGAGTAGAGGCAAAGGCCTCGACCTGTCGTGTGAGCGAGGTGGTCGCCCTGGTCTCACAGATCCATCCCGATGTGGTCTGCTCGGCAACGCAGCTTCCACCCCTTGACGTTCCCACGATTAAGGCGACGGCAATCCTGACGGGCGTTGGTGCCGACAAGGTCTTCGAGCAGATTTACGACATCGTGAAGTAGCGGTTTTTGGCAGGGGGCAGAAACGCTGGAATCGCCCCCTGCGGTGTTGTGGGGGGATGCATGATGAGCAATGCGATTGCGATTTCGCCAAAGCTGGTGATACCCATGCTTCGCGCGACCAGCTCTGAGGACGCAATCAGGCAACTTGGGGGCCTGCTCGTCTCCGATGGCTTCGCCAAGGCCACCTATGTCGACGCCGTTCTGGAGAGGGAGAGGGACTATCCCACCGGAATCGAGTTTCCCCTCTGCGGCGTTGCGATGCCGCATGGGGAGCCGGACGGCGTGCTCGGGGCGGCAATCGCAATCGGCCGCTGCGCTGGCCCGGTCAGCTTCAAGAGAATGGACGACTTTGAGCAGGATATCGAGGTCGGCTTGATTGCAATGCTCGCAGTCAATGACCCGACAGGCCACCTCGATGTTCTTGGCAAGCTGATTGGCGTCTTCTCGGATGAGCCCATGTGCGGCCGGCTCCTTGCCTGCCGGGACTCTTCGGAAATCGCCCGTATCATCAATGACGCAATCAATGGGAGAGGGTAGCCGTGAACCACATGGAGAAGGTTCTGGGCGAGAAGAAAAGCGCAGGAGACAAGATTTTCGTGGGGTACTTCCCACTAGGCGATTTCAAGATGGGAGATGCAATCTCCCGTGTCGGTGAGTTCATCGATGATGGCATAGACGTCCTCGAACTCGGCATTCCATACGAGAGGCCCGTGCTTGATGGCGCTGTCGTTGCCTCATCGATGGCTCGTGCGCTTGAGGTGACGAGTCCTGCGGCCGCCGTGGACTCTATCTCTGCGCTCAGAAACGCCTACCCTGATGTCTGCCTCCAGCTCATGACCTACTATGAGGTCATAGAGGCCATGGGTGTCGATGTGTTCTGCGAGCACGTCGCCGCAGCAGGGGCGGATGGCGTACTTGCCCCCAATGTCCCAGATGCAGCGAAGGCGGCGCTCTCCGAGGCCCTTGAGCGCAACGGCCTGATTGAGCCGCTGTTCGTTCCCATCGATCTCGCGGACGAGGATGTTGCGGGCTATGCCGCCGCTGGTCGCGGCTACCTGTTCCTCCAGGCACAGGAGGGAAAGACCGGGCCTCGCGAGGGCGTCTCTCCTTGCGTTGCGGACGACATCGCCCGCCTACGCAACGCGGGGGCCACAGCCGCACTCTGCGCCGGCTTCGGCATCTCCAGGCCCAGCCAGGTCAAGAGCCTGATGGCGATGGGGGCCGACGGCGTTATCGTGGGGAGCAGCATCATCGAGGCCGTTCTTGAGGGGAATTCCAGAGAGTACATCTCCTCGCTGAGGGCGGCCCTTGACGAGTAGGAGGACCTGCGAATGCGACAGATGAACGCCCGTTCATGGGATATCCTGCGGTGTCTCATGGACGACCCGTTCTCTGCTGTGACGGCCCAACAGCTCTCCCGCAAGCTCGGCGTCTCCGAGAGGACCGTGAGGTATGAGGTTGCCGCGCTCTCCGACTGGCTCGGGGAGCGCGGCATCGTGCTGGAGCGCGTTCCTCGCAGGGGGTTCTCGATTGCGATGCAAGACGTCGCTCGCGCAGCGGAGCTTGTCTCCCAAAGCAATGGGGTCCCGGATGCGAAGAGCGTCTGTCTGTCCGGCGAGCAGCGCATGTACGCCATCGTCTCGGGCCTGTTGGATGAAACCTGCCCCTCCACCGCAGCCGACATTGCCTGCGCCCTCGGCGTAAGCAGGACGACGGCGTTGCGAGACATGGAGCGCGCCGCCGGATGGCTGTGGGCTCATGGCGTCGGGCTTCTCGACGCACCCCAAGGCGGCTGGGCGCTTGATGTGAGCGAATATCGCAGGCGCCAGGTGATGTCAGACTTCGTCGGGGAGGGGCTTGGTGTCTACGCGAACCTGTTCTCCGTACAAGGCGACGCGAGCGATTGCTCGGTTTACGAGAGGGGCTTTGCCTGCGAGGGGGAGCTCGAGCGCATGGCGTTTGCGCTTGACCGCTACCTCGATGACGTTGGCGAGAGCCTTACGGACTCGGCCTATGTCCAGTTGACGTACTACCTCAATGCCACGCGCATCAGGACCCGTCAGGGCCACTATGTCTCCGGGTTGCCCGCCGAGCTCGACGCGGTCACCGATGAGGCTCGTGCATCGCTTGTCTCCCTGTTCGATGGGGCTGGCGCCGTTGCCGAAGGGGAGAGCCTTGACCGTGAGGTTGATGCCTTGGGAGCGATGCTGCTGGCGGCACCGAAGATGCGTGTGGACGCCTCGGGGCGCATCCGTACGGGTGCCGCAGAGCGCGTCGTGGGCAGGCTCGTCTCCGTCATCTCGGAGAAGATTGGCTACGATCTGTACCTGGACGAGGAGCTGGTTGACGGGCTGCGCATCCACGTTCAGGCCCTTCTCGCACGAGAGCGCCTTGGCATCCAGGCAAGATGCGACCTGCTGCCAAGCGTCCGGGGGCGCTTCCCGGACCTGTTCTCAATCTGCAGGGGGGCGCTGCTTGCCGCCCAAGGGGAGTATGGGCTGACCGCGAGTGACGACGAGGTCGGTTTCGTTGTCATGTACGTTGGGGCCGCGCTCGAGCGCCTTCGCCAAAATCCGGCGGTCAACAGGTCCGTCAGGGCAGTGCTCGTCTGCGGCGCCGGGATGGGGACAGTTGCGTTTCTCTCTCGGTCGCTTGCGAAGGAGTTCTCGCATCTGGAAGTCGTCGCCAAGCTGTCGGCGCGCGACTGCCGCCTCTTTGACTATTCTGACGTTGACGTTGTCCTTACGACCGTCGAGCTGCCCGGTGCGCTTCCAAAGCCGACGATTCGCGTGACTCCGATGCTCTCGCGCGTTGACATACGAAAGATCGAAGCGTTCCTCCATTCTCCGGTGGGCTTGCATGGCGAGAGCGAGATCGTGGACGACCTCCTTGGTCTGGTGCGTGCAACATGCGACATCAAGGACGCTGCTGCCCTTGAGCGGGGAATCCGTGACATCGTGGGCGAAAGGCAGACAGCGGACGCGCCCGCGCTTCCCGGGCTCCTGTCCCTCGACGAGCTTGTGAGCGAGGAGTTCACACAGGTCGGGATTGCCTCCAGCTCTTGGGAGGACGCCGTGGCCAAGGCGTCTGGGCCGTTGCTTGATGCCGGCTGGATGACAGAGGACTACTACCGGGCGATTCTCGGCGTTGCTGCCGACTATGAGCAGTACGGCGTGATTCTCGCGCCGCTCTGCGCCCCGCATGCGGAGCCCGACGGCAGGAACAGGCCGGCCGTCTCAGTGGTCACGCTTCGCGACCGGGTGAAGGTGTCAATCGGTGGTGACGAGGTCCCCATCGGCATCGTGATGGTCCTCTGCCTTCAGACTCCCGTCGCGCATGCCCGGGCGCTCGACGAGCTGTTCAGCCTGGTTGACGAGCACCCCGGGTTTGTCCCCGCCCTCGAGTCGGCACGGTCCCCCGCCGCTCTCGTCAAGCTCGTCAGCGACTACTGCCGCCGGATCAGGTGCTAGGTGCTGCGTGCCGGAGCTCGGCCGGATTGCGCGCGTGGGCAAGACAGGCATCGCCTCCTTTGAGGCCCTCATGGTGGATAGCCGTGTGGAGCGCGGTCCCTACGGTTGCGGCAGTGCCCGGTAGCGCTCCTCGCAATCATGTCTTACGTGGGGCCGATACCCTCGTAGGACCACATCGAAGACCGCCCAGCTCCGGGAAAACTGGGCTGGGCGGTCCTGCCTCTTGGCAGGAAGAGCTACATATCAGTACTCCGGGTTGGGGTCCTCGATTTTATCGGTCTGCTGGTAGGGGGCAAGTGTTGAGATCATCTTGATCGGCTCGTCGTACGGGTTGTTCACAAAGTGGATTTCACCCGGGCCAATGTGGATGAAGTCACCGGCAGATAGCGTGTGCACCACGCCGTCGACCACGATGTCCGCCTTGCCATCGAGGATGAAGAAGTTCTCCTCCATGACGTTGTGATGATGGGCCTGGAAGTTCTGATGGGGTTGGAACTGTACGAGCGCGAAGTTCATGCGCGGGCCCTTCATCAGGTACTTGGGACCCGAGTCGCCAAAGCGGTACTCAAAATCGTCCTCGTTGACGACAAACGTCTCTGCCATGTCTGTCTCCCTTGCTCTGCCCGAAGGTGCCGGGCTCCGCCAAAATCAATCCTTGCCTGCTAGGGTCCTGCCGAGAGGTCCTACAGGCCGGGCGCCCGCCACATGCTCTTGGTGATGCCCGCCTCGCTCAGCTCGAGCTGCTGCCGGTAGACCTTCTTCCAGGTCTGGTAGAGCTCCCTGTACACGGCGGCGTTCTCGGGGTTGGGCTCGTAGGTGGTGTCGTACTTCACGACCCGTGCTGCACCTTCGGCCACACTCGGATAGATGCCCACGCCTGCGCCGGCGATGATTGCGGCGCCTAGGGCGGTGGCCTCCTTCACCACGGGGACCTTCACACGCTTGCCCGTGACGTCTGCCACGATCTGGCTCCACAGTGGGCTCTTGGCGGCACCGCCGCCAAACATGAGCTCGGTGGGCTCGTTGCCAGTGGCCTCGTGGACCAGCTCGATGTGGCCGCGGACGAGCAGTGCCGTATTCTCGAGAATCGAGCGGTAGAACGTGTATTTGTTGAACTTTTCGGGCTCAAGCTCGAAGTTGGTGAACGTGGGCGCGGCGTGCGCCCAGTGGATGTAGTTCATGATGTCGCTGAAGCAGCACAGCATGCCGTGGGAGCCCGCGGGGATGTTGGCAGCCTTCTCGTTCATAAGATCGTAGGCATCGCGGCTCTCGGCCTTGGCCTGCTCCTTCTCGGCCTGACAGAAGCCGTCGCGGAACCAGCGCAGGACGAGGCCGGGCTTGAACGCGAGGGCCTCGTACTGCCAGACGCCTGGGGTGGCGTGGCAGTTGACGCGCACGCGACATGCGGGGTCGGTCGTGGCGTTGCCAGTGTTGAATTCATATTGCCAGAAGCTGCCACCAAAGATGCCTGCCTGGCCGGGGAGGCACGCACCCACGCCAATCATGCCAAGCTGGCAGTCACCGCCACCAACGATGACGGGCGTGCCCTCGGCAAGGCCGGTGTCGGCCGCACCTTTGGCGCTTACGGTGCCGGCAAGCTCGCCGCTCTCCTTGACGGGGCCAAAGATGTCGGTGCGCAGCCCGCAGCGCTTTGCGATGCTCGGGTCCCAGTTGCGGGTCTTGAGGCTCATGATGCCAGTCGTCGAGCCGTTGGAGGGCTCCACAGCAAGCTCTCCGGTGAGCTTGTAGATGAGCCAGTCGTTGAACATGCCGATGCGTGCGGTCTTCTCGTATACCTCGGGCATCTTGTTCTTGACCCATAGCAGGCGAGGGAGGGCGCCAAGGGCGTAGGTCTGGCCGCTCTCGTGGTACAATTCCGCCTCCAGATTGGGGTCCATGGCGATAAGCTCGTCCACCTCGTCGTTGGAGCGCGCGTCGACGTTGGCGCAGCCCCAGATCTCATTGCCGTCCTTGTCGTAGAGCAGGATGCCCTCGCGCATGCAGGTGGTCGAGACAGCGGCGATGTCGGTGGGTGCGATGCCGGTTTTGGCAAGGGCCTCGCTCACGCAGGTGCGTGCGAGCTCCCAGTTTGTGACCCAGTCAAAGTCCATGCTACCGGGCCATCGGGGATTCTCGTTGTGGGTCCACTCCTTTTGGACGCAACCCACCTGCTCGCCGCTGGTGGAGAAGATGACAGCGCGCACGCTGCCGGTTCCCGCATCCATTGCCATGAGGTACTCTGCCATGGTGTCCATCTCCTAGCTCTCGGGTTGATAGTCGAGGAGTTCTGTTGCCGTTACTTCGTCCGTGACAAGGACGTTGAGGTAGTGGTGACGCAGTACGGCGCTGATTGCCGGCACCTTGACCGAGCCGCCCGCCACGCCCACGACGTTGCGCATCTTTTGGAGTGCCTCAAGGTCGGTGCTCACGACACGGCGCTCGATGTCGGTTGCGACGGGATTGCCATCGGCATCGATGAAGTGGTTGAGAACGTCACCCACGGCACCCTGCATCTTGAGCAGCGCGAAGTCGGTCTTGGAGAGGATGCCGTTGCGGATGATCGTAGCATCCTCGCTCATGCTGCCGATGCCCACGGCCGTCATATCGGCATGTAGCGTCATGCGGTAGACATCCTGGACCGATGGCTCGTGAAGCAGCGCGTCGCGTAGCTCTGGTGTGGAGAGGATGAGTGGCGAGGGGGTAAGGTAGAGGTGCATTGAGAACACCTCAGATCTCACCTTGGGTAGGTAGTAGCTCACTCCGCCCGTGAGGCTTGCCACGTTGATGTCAGAGCGGCGGTTCACGGCGAGGTTTTCCAAAATCATGCCCGTCATGTCGCCGTAGCCGATGTTGAGGAAGCCGTCTGCGCGCAGATGGTTGGCGATGTACATGGAGGCTGCGCTGGCGATGCTATTCGTGAGGTCGGCTGCGCGCGCCGGCGTGGGAATCACGAAGGCGTCACTCAGCCCAAAGCGGCCGACGAGGTCGCGCTCGATGACCATGCGCGACTGGTCCTCCTGGCGAAAGATGAAGTGGATGACGCCCTCGTTGCGGGCGCTCTCAAGCAGGCGTATGACCTTACCGCGCGAGATGCCCATGAGCTGCGAAATCTGTTGCTGCGTGTAGTTCTCCATGTAGTAGCACCAGGCCGCCTTGAGAACGAGTTCGTACTCGTTTCCGGTCTCTGCCATCGAGAGCCTCCTCCGATTGGTTTCAAGCTTCTCATGAGTCGCAAAGAACAAAACAAATGTCGAAGCTAATTACAAAAGTACAAATTTGATATAACGCGCGGATGGGGACATGTCAATCGAATCGCTTGGGAAATCCTGTGAGGGGTGGTCTGTGGCTGGTGAGTTGCCGTTTTGTTAGCCTCAACTACAAAGGTAATGTTAGACGATGAGGTGAAAGCATGACCCCCGGCCACCTCTGCCGGGAAACGGCTCCGTAAGCTGCGATATCTCCGTTCTGCTGATGACAGACGCTAAGGGCTGCTGGCAAATTGTGGCGAACAATCGTCTGACAAACATACAATTTACCGCTTATTGAACAAATCCTACCGTTCAGTCCCTAGGGGCTTTAGGGAGTGGTGACATGCGGATACCTTTGAATCGAAATCAGGCTCAAAAGTCGTGTGCGGGTTCATTTGTTTCAAGGGAGGGGAATCGAATGGACAACGAGACCTAGTCGTCACCCGCTGCGGGCAACGTCGACGCCCCCCGTGAGGTTGTCGAGGGCATCGAGGGACAAGCCAAGCTCCTGTCCGTCCGTGACATCTACAAGTCGTTCGGAGCGAACGCCGTTCTCAAGGGCATCAGCCTTGAGGTCGACCACGGAGAGGTCCTCGCGCTCATTGGCGGTAACGGTGCCGGCAAGTCCACGCTCATGAAAATCATCATGGGCATCTACTCGGCCGACAGCGGTGACGTCATCATCGGTGGCGACAAGGTTGACATCTCGAATCCGAAGGCAGCTCTTGCGCACAGCATCTACATGGTTCCACAGGAGCCCATGCTGTTCCCGAACATGACCGTTCGCGAGAACATCACGATTGGCTTCGAGGAGAAGGCCACCGTCTTGAATGAGCGTCTCGAGAATGTCATGAATCGGACGGGTTGGCACATGGACCTCGAGCGCAAAGCCATGACGCTGTCGATTGCCGAGCAGGGCATCGTTGAGGTCCTACGTGGACTCATGCGTAATCCCGAAGTGCTCATTCTCGATGAGCCCACCTCTGCTCTCACGTTCGATGAGGTACAGAGCCTGTTCAACTGTGTGCGCGAGCTGCAGAAGCAGAACATCGGCATCATCTACATCACGCACCGCCTGGCTGAGGTCTTCGAGCTCGCTACGAACGTCGCAATCCTGCGCGACGGCATCGTTGCCATGCAGGGCAAGGTTAGCGACTTCACGCGCGAGGATCTCGTGCGCGGCCTTCTTCCGCCCGATGCCTCCAGCATCTGCGTAGATGCCGCCTCCTCCGCGCGCGCTATCGACTACGACGCCTCGCCCATCTTAGAGCTCAAGGACTTCTCGGGCTATGGCTTCAAGGATATCAATCTCAAGGTGTATCCCGGCGAGATCGTGGGCATGGCCGGCGTCATCGGCGCGGGCCGCACCGAGATGGCCACGACCATTTTTGGCAGGGAGAAGCCGCTTGGCGGTAAGGTCCTGCTTGACGGTAAGGACATCACAGGCAAGAGCACCGCGGACATCATCAACGCCGGCATCAACTATGTGCCCGAGGACCGTTTCACAGACGCCCTGTTCCGTATTCGCGATGTCTCCGAGAATACGACGAGTTCGCTTCTGTGCGGCAAGCGCATGGGGGGCTTCCTGCTCAACTTCAAGAAGGAGGAGGAGACCTCCCAACGGTACGTGAACAGCTTTCGCACAAAGGTCACCGGCCTTGACCAGGAGGTCGGTGGCCTGTCCGGTGGCAATCAACAGAAGATCGTCATCGGCCGCACCTTTGCTTCCGTGCCGCGCCTGGTCATTCTCGACGAGCCAACACGTGGCATTGACGCTGCGGCTCGCGGCGACGTCTATGCCGTCCTCAACCAGCTTCGCGAGACGGGCGTTTCGATCCTTCTCATCTCCTCCGACATGGAGGAGGTCGTCGAGCTTGCCGATCGCGCGGTCGTCATGTTCCAAGGCCGCATCAACAGCGAGTTCAAGAAGGCCGACATCAAGCAGGACAACCTCATGTCCGCCGCGTTCGGTGTCGTGAAAGACAAGGGGGCGGTGTCGGCATGTGCCTAGCCTGCCAATTGGGTGGAATGTCTCTGTTCGCAAGCGATGCGAGGGAAGGGGTGTAATCGATGGAGAAAGTCAAGAAGCTTCTCAGGGCACGCGAACTCACGAGCGCGGTCTTTCTCATCATGCTGTTCGCCATCGTTGGCGCGATGAACCCAATGTTTCTTGATCCGTCTAACATCTCTGCCTGCTTCAACTCGTCCGTTGTCTATACGCTCGTTGCAGTTGGCATGGCATTTGTCCTGTTCATTGGTGAGATCGACGTCTCGGTTGGCGCAAACCTGGGTCTCACGGCCGCCGTCGTGGGCACGCTACTCAGGGATGGCCAGCCGCTTGCCCTTGCCATTGTCGTCGCCATCGTCATCGGCGCCGCAATCGGCCTCATCAACGGCTGGGGCGTGTGCATCATGGGTGCCCCCTCATTGATTTTCACACTCGGCGTTAACGGTATCCTGCGTGGTCTCATCTACCTGTATACGAACGGTGCCTGGGTAGAGAACCTCCCCAAGGC
Source organism: Tractidigestivibacter sp. (assembly GCF_057241865.1). Lineage (NCBI taxonomy): Bacteria > Bacillati > Actinomycetota > Coriobacteriia > Coriobacteriales > Atopobiaceae > Tractidigestivibacter > Tractidigestivibacter sp. The sequence continues at coordinate 47,684 of NZ_DBHHPX010000011.1, read as the reverse complement.
GTTCAAGGATTTCGCCGCGGTGAACCTCATCGGATCGGTGTCGGTGTACTACTGCTGCATCATCGTGCTCGTCATCGCCATTCACCTTCTGCTCACCCGTACGCGCCAGGGCCGCTACTTCGTGGCCGTCGGGGATAACGCCCAGGGCGCCACGCTCGTCGGCCTGCCCACGCTCAAGACCAAGATAATCGCCTATGTGATTTGCGCGGTCATGGCCTCCGTCGGCGGCATCATCTTCGCAAGCCGCATCGGCTTCATCACCCCGATGAGCGGCAACGGCTACGAGATGAAGGCCATCGCGGCCTGCGTGCTCGGCGGCATCTCGCTCACCGGCGGTGTTGGCTCCGTGATTGGCTCTGCCATCGGCGCCGTTATCATGTCCTCCATCAGCTACCTGCTTGTGTTCATGGGCTTCTCATCCAACTACGACAACGCCATCACGGGCATCATCCTGCTCGTCATCGTTGTCATCGACGCTGTGCTCCAACACCGAAGCCTCATCAAGAACAAGCGCAATCGTCTGCTGGCCCGCGTCTCCCAGGACGCTCCGGCAGTTCAGGCCGATAAGGGCGGTGAGGCGTAATGGATAAGGCCAGGGAGCTTCTCAATCGAGGACAGGCTGGCTGGAATCTCGTCCTCATTGCCCTGCTCGTGCTCGAGTTTGTAATCTTTGGCACCGTGAACCCCAAGTTCCTTCGTCCACAGCTGCTCTTCACTGCGGTGAACGATAACCTTGCTGTGTTCATGCTTGCCCTGTTCGTCACGCTCGTCATGTGCACCGGAGGCATCGACATCCAGGTTGCCTCGCTCGTGGGCCTCACGTCAATCATCATCGGTGTGGCTTGGCAGGACTTTGGGTTCTCCATCTGGGGCGCCTGTGCCCTCGCGACTGTGGTTGTTTGCCTGTGTGGCGCACTCTCGGGCTTCTTTATCGCCTACTGCAGGGTGCAAGCGATGGTCATCACTCTGGGCGGCAGCTTCCTGTACTCCGGTGTTGCGCTTCTCGTCTCCACGCTTTCGAGCACTGCGTCCTATGAGTCCATCAGCGGCTTTCCTCCGGAGTTCAAGTTCATTGCGAACTACCAGATTGGTGGCGTCCTGCCGTTCCAGGTCCTCATCTATGGTGCAATGCTCGCAGTCGCTTTCGTCCTCTTGCACAAGACCAAGTACGGCCGCAAGGTCCTCCTCACTGGCGTAAATCAGTCAGCTGCCGAATACTCTGGGATTAACACCCGTCGCGTGATGATGTCCACTTATGTCCTGAGCGCACTGGCAGCTGCGATTGCCGGCATCGTGCTCACGGCGTACCTGGGGACCGCAAAGTCCGACCTCGGTGGCGACCTCACGATGGACATCATCACGGCCGTCGTCCTGGGTGGCACGCTCTCCACGGGTGGCAAGGGCTCGGTCATCGGTACGGCGCTTGCGTCTTTCGCCATTGCGCTGCTTCGCTTTGGTCTTCCCCTGTGCTTCAAGATTGGCACGCAGTATTTGGATATCCCGGTGGGCATCCTGCTCGTCGCGGTTATCATCGGGCGTTCTGCAGCGACTAATACGGGAATGGTCCCGTGGTTGCGCTCGCTATTCGCAAGGAAGGGTAACTCGGAGGCAAGTGCCCAGTAAGGGGCAAGGAAAAGGGAGGTTCGTTATGAAGAACATGACTCGTCGCGGATTCCTGAAGGCGGCTGGCGCTGGCGTAGCCGTCGCAGGCCTCGGCCTGGTTGGCTGTGGTGGCGGCTCTGGTTCCGCCGCTACGACCGCTGACGCGAGCGGCGGCGACGCCGCCGGTGGTGACGTTGCCGGCAAGACCGTTGCCTTCATCCCAAAGATCACGGGCAACGCCTTCTTCGAGTCCGCTAATGACGGTGCTCAGAAGTATGCCAAGGACTGGGGCTTCACGGTCGACTACATCGGCTCCTCCAGTGCCTCTGCTTCCGACCAGGTTGGCATCATCAACCAGGCCGTCGCCAATGGCGTCGACGCTCTCTGTATCTCCACGGTTGACGCCGCTGGCGTGTCCGACGCCCTGAAGAAGGCCACGGACTCTGGCATCGTCGTCGCCACGTGGGACTCCGACGCCCAGCCCGAGGACCGCACTCTCATGGTCTCCCAGGGCACACCCGAGATTCTCGGCCAGATGCTCATCGACATGTCCGTCGATGGCCTCAAGCAGCGCGGCAAGGATCCCAGCTCCGACAAGATTACCTATGCTTGGCACTACTCTCAGGCCACTGTTACCGACCAGAACTCCTGGCAGGTCGCTGCTGAGGCCATTATCAAGAAGGACTATCCCAACTGGGAGAACGTCCACCCCGACAACTACTACTCCAATCAGGACGCCGAGCAGGCCAAGACGGTCGGTGCCGCTGTCCTGAGTGCGTTCCCCGACATTGACCTCATCATCTGCAACGACTCCACGGCTCTTCCCGGCCAGCTCGCTGCTGCTGAGGCCGCCGGTTATGACCAGACCAAAATCACAATAACCGGCTTTGCCTCCCCGCAGTCCATCAAGGACTACTGCGCCAACGGCACCATCTACAATTGGGGCCTCTGGGACTGCGGCATCCAGGGCGCCATGGGCTGCTACGTCGCTGCTTACCTCGCCGCTGGGAACAAGGTCAGGGTTGGCGACACCATCTCCATCCCGAGCATCGGTGACGTCAAGGTCGAGGCCAACGACTCCATCTCTGAGGGTGCCAAGACTGGCGATGAGAACAACGGTGTCGTGCTGTTGCCCGAGCGTCTCGTCTTCACCAAGGATAATATGAATAACTACAACTTCTAAGCTATAGGCGCCTGCTTGTTACGGGGGGCGCCGCAAAGGCGCGGCGGCCCTCCTTGTTTCTGCGGGGTCGTTATGATTAACGCGATGCTCTTGCGCGAGACAGGGCAAAGTCGGAATCATCTCGGCATCGCCTCCGCTGGTCGTTCGCTTGGCGGCGACCGCATCCCTAGACCCCCATCACCATTACAGGAGTCTTCCCCAGGAGTGGGGAGGGCAAGTGGAAAGGATTCTGACACATGGCTGATTTGGATGATCTCAAGGTTGCCCACGACTATCACGTCGATGTGCCCTTCGCCAACGATAAAGGCTTCTACGTCAAGGGAGCCAACAGCCTTGACTGGGGCATGAAGAAGCACCTCTCCAACATCTTTAGCCCCAAGAGTGGCAATACCGTCATGTTTGCCTTCGATCACGGCTACTTCATGGGCGCCACAGCTGGCCTTGAGCGCCTCGATTTGCTCCTACCCAAGCTCGCCCCCTACGTGGACTGCTTCATGGGTACTCGCGGTGCCCTCCGCACCTGCGTGCCGCCCGAGATCACGAAGGCCATCGCTCTGCGCACCACCTCTGGCTCTTCTATGCTTCAGGGTGACCTCTCACATGAGGTTGTCGCTGTTGATATCGAAGACGCTATCCGCATGAACGCGGACTGCATGGCCTCCCAGGTCTTCATCGGTGCCGACGGCCAGCTGTCCTCCATCGACAACCTGAGCCGCACTATCAACGTCGGCATGCGCTACAGCATCCCGACGCTTGGCGTCTGTGCTGTGGGCAAGGATATGGAGCGCACACCGCGCTTCTTCAAGCTCGCTACGCGCATCATCGCCGAAATGGGCTGCCAGATGGTTAAGACCTACGACTGCGAGGACTTCGATGAGGTCGTGGCCGCCTGTCCCGTGCCCATCGTTGTTGCCGGCGGCAAGAAGCTCCCCGAGAAGGACGCCCTGCACCTCGCCTACGACGTCATCTGCAAGGGTGCCCACGGCGTTGACATGGGCCGTAATATCTTCCAGTCCACACACCCCATCGAGATGGCCCAGTGTGTCAACAAGATTGTGCACGAGGGTATGACTGACGTCGAGGCTTGGGAGATGTTCCAGGACATTGCCAAGTAGAGACGGGCTCCAGCGGAGCTTCCGCATCAGGACGGCACACGAATGCCGCTCATCCACATAACGCATCACATGGCTCACGCCCGTCTTGGGTGTGCCGTCTCCCGCGTCCAGAGTCCGGTTCCCCCTTCCACTGGCTCTGGACGCATTTGTATGCTCGTGCGGTCGATAGGGGGCAACATGGGCGAAACAGCTTCCAAGGAGGGCTCCATGACCGGTGAGGACTACTGCGCATGGTGCTTGTCGATGCCCGTCTCGCCGCCGAGGAGAGCGAGGTGCCCATCGGTGCCGCTGTCGTGTGTGATGGCAAGGCCGTCGCCCGTGCGCGTAGCGGGCGCGGGACGAAGCGGAGCCCTTCCGCCCGTGCGGGGGTTTCGGCAATCTAACAGTTACCCAGATAGGTGATAAGAAGGCATGCGCTGCCTGTGGAAACGCGCGTCGGCCATGAGCAGATGGCACACCACCCCTGCGAGCTTTGGCAGCCACTCGTCGTCGCGCTTGAGCCGGAACAGGCAGACGTAGAGGTTGAGGTAGGACTGGAGGTTCTTCGGGTCCATGCCCGTGAAGCGTCACAGGTAACGCTTGATCCACGAGCAGGGGCTGTTGACGAGTGCCATGGCCTCCAGGTGGGCGTGGTCCCAGACGTCCATCTTGTACGACTCGTCGGCGAGCGAGAGGTCCCGGGTGACGCTGTTGTGGACGTGCTCCCACTCGTGCACGAGCGTCGAGCCCTCGGTAATGTGCGTCCCGAGTGCCTTCCTGACCCTGGTCGTGGACGGCTTGCCGACGGCGACCGGCTTCTTGTGGGTCTGGCCGTAGCCTTCGATAGGTCGGCATCGTTGATGTTGGTCTCGCCGATTCAGACATGGCCGCGCAGTACGATTCGCTCCTGGTAACCGCCTGCGACGGCGAACAGGTGGTGCTACTCCCAGGCGGTGTGGTAGCTGGTGCGGCAGGCCCCGTGCACGCGTCGAGCGGTACGGCGAACAGCGCGAGCCTGATGAAGAACACCCAGGAGGCGATTGGCTGCTTGCAGTTCCGAGCACCGTGCCGGTCAGCGATGTGAAGCGCGCCCCGCAGTGCGGGCACCTCCACCGCTGCACGTCGGACGGCTCCCGCCCATCCCTCCGGGGGGAACTTCGAGCCGCACTGTGTTTGATAGCCTTGATGTTGCGGGTTGGGCCTGGTGCCGACGTACCAAGCGGTGACGTTTGGAGGGCAGGATCTACAGCAAGGGGGGAGAAGGCCAGGGCAGCCAAGCCCTACATCAGGCACGGCCTCAAGGCCACGGCGCCATGCGGGAGCTCGGGTACCCCGGCCGCGTTCGGCTGGCCGGCTGGTGCGGAGAGTGGCAAGACGGCGGGGACGAGACCATGGGCATGGCCTTAAGCGCTGCACGACAAGACAGAGGAAGGCCGCAGCCAGGCGCTGCCTCGCCCACGGGGGGCGCAGCGCCCCCACCAGGCGTGGGCTCGGGCATCCCAGGCGCACATCGCCTCTCGCGCGCCGTTGGCCAGGTCCCAATGCAGCAATATTCCATCATGGATCTGCACCAGAGGTTCGGCATTCTGGACGACGTGCCCGACAGTCAGGTGAAGGATTGGCTTCTGCTCGACTACTATGCGAGCCAAGACAACCACAGCCCTAGCCACTGGCCCTGGTCATAGAATGAGGACACGTACGACGAGCACGAGGATCCCGATGAACAGCACAGTGAGGGTATGAACACCTTTGACGAGCGGTACCGCCTTCATCGTTGGCTTGAGGGGTATGATATCGATGCCAGCGTTTCGCTTGTCCGTCCGGTGAACATTCTTGGGGGCATGGACGCGATGAAAGACGACCAGCGCAAGGGGAAGCACGTCATCCTTAACATGCCTCGCACGGAGTTCTGCCATGAAGACGGAAGCGTGTGTTTCGATGCCGATGGGGGGCATGCTGTTACGGTCATTGGCATCGACGCGCGAGGCCGGATCATCGTCTCCTCCTGGGGGCAGCGGCTGTACGTGTGGCCGAGCGACTTCGGCCCGCTCGGCCTGATATACGAGACGGTGGACTATGGTGAGTAGCCAGCTGACGCGTCGGGGTGTAATCAGGCTGGCGGTGTCGCTCGGCGCTGCGGCAGTCTGTGCGGGTAGCGTATGGTTCGCCACCACCGGGGGGCCGATGACCGAGGAACAGAAGAGCCTGCTTAACGGCTTCAAGCACCTGAGGAAGTTGCAGGACTACGACTACGACTTCAAGCTCGCGAAGTCCAAGGGCATCTGCTCGAGGGACGACGGGCCGGACCTGGGCTACATCGAGCTCCAGGGGAAGTACGACCGGGCCCTGTCGCTCTTCCTCGGGCAGACGCTCGACATGCAGAGCCTCGATGCCGAGCTCGAGGCGAAAGGGATTCCAGGCTACAACGTGCGTCCCGATGACCCTGTCAGCACCATGTGGGAATGGTTTCGCAGCCGCTCGCATCTCGACTCGCCCTACCTCTACCTGAGGAACAACCTGCGCATCGAGCGTCTATCAGGGGGGGATATGGAGGTCCTGCGCACCGAATCGCTTGACACGGACGAGGGCAGGCAGGCGCTCGCTGTCCTCGCGGCGCGCACCTACCAGGAGCTCACGAGCTACGAGGGGGAGCACGGCTCCTGGACCCTTGGGGATGGCATCCACACCGTGCTGTACTGCGACCTCGGTAGCCACAATCCCACAGATCCCGGCAATAACCCCGCTCCGGCCGAGAGCCTCGTCCTGTGGCTCACTTTCAAAGACGAGACGCTGCGCGACATGTCGCGCAGCGTGGAGGAGAGGAACGACATCTACGAACGGGACGACACCGAGTGGCGCTTCTACATCCAGAACGAGGTCATCCCTGCCTACGAGAAGAAGTTTTCCGACATCTTGGGCTATCCGGTGAAGATATTCCTGCATAACAACCCCATGACCAAGGAGGAGCACGACGAGTTCGAGAGGGAGCTTGCCGGCAACTAGCGACGCACGAGCGGGAACGGAGGGACCTCATGGCAGAGGGGACCATACGCACCAGCGAGGCGGCCGCCGAGGCCGCGACGGGCGACCTGCTTCAGGCCGAGGTGGGGAGAACCCAGGCAAAAGTGACACGCCTCTCCTCCCTCGCTCCGGTGCCCGGCAGCAGCGACCATGACGGCCTGGCCGAGGTCGCCGAGGCAGACGCGAAGGCGCTTGTCGCCGCAGACGGCGCGCTCCACGTGGTGGATGGCATACGCGCGCGGACGCTCTAGGGGCACCGATGAACAGAGTGGAGTACGAGCACAGGCGGGAGGCCATCGGCCGGCAGGGTGCGGCACGGCGCAGCACGCTGGAGCGCGAGCCCGACGCCATGCGCGACGAGGGCAGGAGACTTGCCGAGCGCGTGGAGGAGGCCGCGTCCCTCACGGGCCAAGAGCTCTTCGGCGTGAGCGAGCGCGTCGCCTCCGGGCTGCTCCCCGCCTCCCTCATGGCAAAGGTCGATGCCGCGGCTGCCCAGCTGAGATGGTTCCAGGGCGTTGCCGAGGACGAGGGGCGCAGTCGCGACATACGACGCCGCGAGGCGGAGGATCGCCTGCAGGAGGCCATCGACGACTGTCGCGTACGGCTCGCCCGACTGGATGACGAGTTCGCCAGGGGACGCTGCGAGGGGATGTAGCGGCCTTCTTCATGTCAAAGGGCTTCACGCATCAACTGGTCGATGCCACTTACCCGCTGAAAACGCGGCCGCCTTTTTCGGGGCGGCGGCTTAGCTCCAGCCGTGGTTCATCGCTTTTCCTGAAGCCAGTCTGGCGTTTCCGCAGGTCATCGGATGTTTGATTCAGAAAAGCGATGAGCTGCATGAGTGGCGAGCGCTGCGGCCAGTTGGGTTTAAGGCCCCATAGGGCCACCCCATTTCACGAATTGACGGTTGGTGGCAGTTCTGGGCAAATCCTTGATGTGTCACTTTCTTGATATCAATTCGATGACCAGCAGTTAATCAAACCTCGAAGATTCTGATACATTGAGATACCCTCGGAAACTGCCACTAACCGTAAATTTGTGCCATTTGGTGAAGTGACGTGGCGTTCCATCGCTGCCAGAGGGGCGCTTTACAGCAAACCTGATTGCCGGGTGGCTCGTTTTTACGGTTGGTGGCAGTTTTCCGGGGGCGCCTCAAGTATCAAGTGGTTCAGGCCTTGATGAAGTGCTGGTCAGCGATTTACTACCTTGCCGCTCTCACATCAAGGATTTTCTCAGAACTGCCACCAACCGTCATTCGTAATTGGCGACTTATCATTGGGGAACTCGCTGACGTAGGCGCAGCAATGGAGCGCGTGGGTGCTGTACGGTCAGGCCTGAGAAACACTGCTTTAGCCATGGTGGCTAGGTGACGTTCGTACCCTTGAAGGTCGTTGCAGTGGGGAGCCAAGGCATATGCGCGCGACTCAGTACCTAATCAGTTGCAAAGACAACATACCTTCTTTGCGTATCGCGCCATCCTATCTCTGATTGCCGAGCGAAAGGAGCAGTGCTCATGAACGAAACAGCGGGCCACGTATTTGACATCGCAGCAGATAATCCGCCGGTTGCAGGTTGTACCGTGTCGCGTCCGGTGTGGGTGGCGGGCGGCAACGGGCTCTCGTACTTCAGTCTCGGGGCCGGGACCGACATCAGCGCGGAGCTCTATGGCTATCATCGGCTTGAGCTGGTCGTTGCCGGCGAGGCCCAGATGACGGGCCACACATCTGCTATCGTTTGCACCGGCCAGGCCGTGGCTACTCCCACAGATGTCCCGGTGGGAGTGCGCGCCGAGAAGGATACTGTCTACGTCGAGGTTTCGCTCGAGAAGGGTACAACCATGAACAGCGTGATCAAGCCAGGCGAGGCGTTCACCCTCAAAGACCTCATCCCTTACCAGGACGGTCGCATCGTGAACATGGACCTGGCGCACAACGACAGCATGAAGTTCGTGCTGATGAGCTTTGACGCCGGCACTGGCCTTTCGGAGCACGCCGCTCCCGGCGATGCTCTGGTGTTCGCACTGGACGGCGAGGCGACCATCACCTACGAGGGCGTCGAGAACGTTGTCCGTGCTGGCCAGACCTTCAAGTTTGACGCCGGTGGCCACCATGCCGTGCGTGCCGACAAGCAATTCAAGATGGCGCTCCTGGTCACGCTGGCGTAGCGCTTCCTCAGCAGACTTGCAGGGGACCTCGACAGTCCGACAAGGGCACACGGCCGGCGCTGCCCTCACTCCGGGATCGGTATCAGCACGTTCACGTGGAACACGTCATCGTCGTGGCTGAAGGTCACGGAACCGCCGTACTTCTCGGCAACGTCTCGCATGGAGCGCGAGCCCAGCCCGTGGCCGGTGGGGTCGGCGGCCGTGGTCTTGGGCAGTCCGTCGACCATCGTCACGTTGCCGTCGAAGTAGTTGGTCACGTTGAGTGTGAGCATCCCGCCCGTGCGCCGAGCCACCAGGCCAATGGCGCGCCTGTTGGGGTCGGGGAGCTTGCGTATGGCGTCCAGCGAGTTGTCGAGGGCGTTTCCCACCAATGAATAGATGTCGACAGGGTCCATGAATGACAGTGCCGAGCCGTCGGCGATACACGAGAGCGTGGCTCCCTCGCGCTCGCACACAAGGCCTTTCACAAGGAGGAGTGCGTCCAGAGCGTCGTTTCCGGTCTTCAGCCTAAGCTCTGGCATGCGTGCCTCGCCCGCCAGCTCCTCGAGCTTCGCAGCGTTTGCCCCGCCTTCTCGCGCCGCCGCACGCACGCGACGGCGCAGCGCCTTCATGCGTGCGTTTACAGCCTCTACGCTCTCGCGCATGAGCGTGTAGTGGGCCTCCTGGTCGGCATCCATGCGTTCCAAGGCTGCCATGTCAGACTCGAGCTGGCGCGAGTAGAGCATCTCAAACTCGAGTGCCAGCGCGAAGACGCAGATCACGTCGTGTACGGCGCGCAGCACCATCACGAGCGGTACGGGAATGCCGGCAATCAGCAGGTACTTGTTCTCCATGTCAAAGACGATGGCGATGAGCACCACCAGCGCAAGCACCAGAAGGATCCTTTTGTTCTCGATTTCTATCAGGCCGTTCTTATGGATGGGCCGCACAAAGAACCAGTAGCACACCGGGTAGACCACGGCCATGCCCAAAAGGTTGAGTGGCAAGAACAAGGGGCTGGCCATGTTGGTTCCCGTGCCCTCGGCAAGAAGAAACGCCGAGTAGGTCACGCAACTCGCGAGGTTCTGGATGATGTATCCCGCCGTTGCGCAGAAGAGCGCCGTCCAGATGGACACCTCAAAGCAAAGGACCAGCGACCCAACGATGAGCGCCAGCATTGCCACAAAGCCCAGCGCCTCGGCCACAAACGAGACCGTTCGCGACGAGAAGACCGAGATGACGAGCGAGTTCCTATAGAGCGCAAACGAGACGAGTGCCATGGCCGTGCAGGACGCAACGCCGCGCAACGCGAAGAGACTGCGCTTGGGAAGCAGGGCCGCAAACATCCCTACAGCTATCACGAGCTGCGTGGATATGGTTGCGGCCAGGATGAGGGCCGACCTTGTCATGATGGCTGCGATGGTCGTGCTCACGCGTGCGCGGCCTCCCCCTTAGCCGGGATTGGGATGAGAACATCCAGCCTAAAGAGGTCGCCGTCAGTGCTCGTGGTGATCGAGCCGCCGTAGCGCTCTGCGACGGCACGCATGTGACGCGCGCCATAGCCGCGGGCGTCTTGGCGCGTCTGTGCAAGTGGCAGTCCGTTCGAGACCCGGACGTCTCCTTGGAAGTAGTTCTCCACGTGCGCGCTCACCATGCCGCCGGTGCTTCTCACGGAGAGGTCGATCACGCGCTTCTCGGGGTCATCGAGCTTCTCGACGGCCTCCATTGCGTTGTCGACGGCGTCGCCAAAGAGCGAGTAGATGTCTGCGGGTGCCATGAAGGAGAGCGCGTCGCCATCGACCACGCAGCCAAGAGCGATGCCCCCGCGCTCGCACACCAGGCCCTTCTCGGTGAGCACGGTGTCGAGGGTCACGTTTCCGGTCTTCATGGCGGCATCGTAGACGCTTAGCCGACGCTCCAGGTCTGCAAGGGCGTCGGCGCCCACAAAGCCCAGCGACTCGAGGTCGCGCAGCTGGTGGCGAATGTCATGCATGCGCATGTTGATGGCCTGTGCGTTGGCGCGTGACGCCGCAAGGCCCTTGGCATCGTCGGCACGCGCACGCTCCCTGGCGGCAATGCTCGTGCGCAGGCTTCTCGTGTAGAGCAGCTCGAACTCCACGGTAAGCATGAACACGCAGGAGATGCCGTGGATGAGGCGTAGAAGCACCACGTCCATCCCGCCTGCGCCAAGTGCGGGCAATGACTTGTTTACCAGGTCAAAGGCAATGACCACGAGAATAACCGCCGCCACGACCACAAGCATGGCGTGGTCTTCGACGTCTGCCAGGCGGTGGCGTCTCACCGGCAGGGCGAAGGCCAGGTAGCCCAGGACGTAGATGATGCAGGTGACGGCTGCCGCCTGTGCCAGGTAGAGTGGGGCAGGGGGCTCTCCCATCACAAAGACGATAAGGCCCTCGGTGCCGCTCGCGAAGTTTTGCAGGGTGTATCCCGCGGTGGCAAAGAAGAGCGCCACCCAGACCGAGGCGTCGAAGAGGGCGAGCAGCAACGGTACGGCTAGCACGAGCACAATCGAGAAGAGCAGGAACTCCCCAAGGACTCGCGTGGGACCCACGCTTGAAGACATGCCGGTGGCATTGGACGCGCCAACCGCCACAAGCGTGAGGGCGACTCCCACTATGGTCAGGCTGATAAGACGAGCCCAGAAGTGGGGGCGCTTGGGAAGCGGCCAGGCAAAAAGGAGCATGGCCACCGCAATCTGCGTTGCAGTCCCGAGCGAGCTTGCCGCAAGGGTGGCGTCCATTAGATGGATCCGCCCAGGTACTTGGCTATCTCGTCAATGGCGGGACGACGTCGCGACCGGCTGAAGAAGTACGTCTCGCCCGTGGTGGTGCGCACCTCGGACCCGGTTACGGTGCGTACGTATGCCATGTTGAGCAGGCAGCTGTTCGAGATGCGCACAAAGGGGGCCTGTGAGAGCTTCTCCTCCGTTTTGGAGAGGCTCCCGCGCACCACGTAGGTCTGGCCGTTGGATAGGTGATAGACCAGACTGTGGTTGGAGACCTCGACGGCCACCAGCTCGGCGGCAGGTATGACGCGCAGGCCGTCGTGGGAGGTCACCACCACGTTTGTGCCGGAGCTTCTCCTCAGGATGCGCATCGCCTTGTCCATGCGCATCCTGAAGTTGTAGTACGAGACGGGCTTCACCACAAAGTCCAGGGCATCCACCTCGTAGCCACGCACCGCGTACTGGGCGAGGTTGGTTACAAAGATGATGGGTGTCTCGGAGTCGTAGGTGCGGATGAGCGTTGCCGCCTCCATGCCGTTGATGCCGGGAAGCCCAATGTCCATGAAGATGAGGTCGAACTTCGCGTCGCCCGCGGTTGCGCCCAGGGCAGACTTCTCCCAGCTCACCTGGAACTCCACGCCGTTCTCGCGTGCGTAGCGCTCGAGGCTGTGGCGAAGCGTCTCAGCCTCTCGCTCGTCGTCCTCAACCATGAGTATGCGATACATGAATGCCCTCCATTCCCATGAAATATGGTACGCGAAGGCGGGCGAGCGTGCGAGGTGCTTGGATTCCAGGTTGTTTTGGGCGTCCATGCGCCTGTGGTTCTCGACCCTTGCGTTGGCCGGCAGTGCACCCGCGCGGGGCCGCTGCAGTCCGCGACCCAGTTTTGACGGATTACGCCCCTTGGCGCTCGGCCGCGATTGTGCCGCCTACTGTTACGGCTGAGGGGGCTCTTCTGCAGCGCGCTGGCTGTGGATCCGCGGCGGCCGGCCATGGGACCGGCCATTCGTGGCGTGTGACAGACCGAATGTGACACATCTCACCGGCGCAACGGGAGAGGAAATAGAGTTGATGCAGTCGAGGGGCGCGGTGGAGCGCCCTGTATGCGAGGGAGCGGATTCGATGAAGCACGCGGATCTTATCGGGAAGATGACGTTAGAGGAGAAGTGCGCGCTCCTCCAGGGGGCGACGACCTTTGGAAGCTGGGGCAGTGAGCGCCTGGGCATCCCTGCCATGGAGTTCTCCGACGGCCCCAATGGCCTTCGCCACCAGCTGGGTGCGGCCGACCACCTGGGCATCGCGGGCTCCGAGCCCGCCACCTGCTTTCCCACGGCGGTCACGGTGGCAAACACCTGGGACAAGGCACTGGGAGAGAAGATCGGCGAGGCCCTGGGCGAGGAGGCCGCGGCACAGGGCGTGGGGACACTCCTGGGGCCGGGCCTGTGCATAAAGCGCTCGCCGCTCTGTGGGCGCAACTTCGAGTACTTCTCCGAAGACCCCTATCTTGCGGGCAAGATGGCCGCATCCTACGTGCGCGGCATCCAATCGAAGGGCATTGCTGCCTGCCCCAAGCACTTTGCCGCCAACAGCCAGGAGACGCGTCGCCAGGCATCCAACTCGGTGCTCGACGAGCGCACCCTGCGCGAGAACTACCTCACGGCCTTCGAGATTGTGGTGCGCGAGGCCCATCCAAAGTCGATCATGAGTTCCTACAACCTCATCAACGGCACCTATGCCAACGAGAACCGCCATCTGCTGCGCGACATCCTGTACGGTGAGTGGGGCTTCGGCGGTGCCGTGGTGACCGACTGGGGCGGCTCGAACGACCACGTCGCCGGCATCGGGGCGGGTTCCACCTTCGAGATGCCCGCGCCGGGCATGGACTCCATTCGCCAGCTTGTGGCCGCGGTGCACTCCGGAAGGCTCTCCGAGGAGGTGCTGGACGGCTGCGTGGATGACGCGCTGGAGCTCGTGCTCTCCACGCGCCCGGCTGTCGAGCGTGCCACGGGCGAGTTTGACAAGGACGCGCACCACGCGCTTGCCCGCCAGGCGGCGGCCGAGGGTGCGGTGCTGCTCAAGAACGAGGGCTCGCTTCTCCCGTTGGCCGCCGGTACCAGGGTGGCCCTCGTGGGCGACTTTGCCCGCGAGCCCAGGTACCAAGGCGCCGGCTCCTCTGCGGTCAACTCCACGAAGGTCGACAACGTGCTTGACCTGGTAGGGGAGAGCGGCCTTACCCTCGTTGGATACGAGCCTGGCTTCCTTCGCCACGGCGGAGAAGATGCTGCCAAGCGCGATGCTGCCGTCGACCTTGCGCGCCACGCCGACGTTGTTATCGCCTGCCTCGCGCTTGACGAGATTGCCGAGTCTGAGGGCGCGGACCGTCGCGACATGCGCCTCAACGACAACCAGGTGGAGCTGCTCCACGCCCTTTCTCAGGCAAACCCCAACGTGGTCGTGCTTCTCTCGGCTGGCTCCTGCGTCGAGACGGACTGGGCGGCCGATGCCCGTGCGGTATTCTATCTTGCCCTCGGCGGTCAGGCCGGCGCCGGTGCGGCACTCGATCTAGTCTGCGGTCGCGTGAACCCTTCCGGCAAGCTCACCGAGACCTGGCCACACCGTCTGGCCGACACACCCACAGCGGGCCGCTTCCCTGCCCAGGGCATGAGCGCGGAGTACCGCGAGGGCATCTACGTGGGCTATCGCTACTACCAGACCGCTGGCGTCGATGTGGCGTTCCCGTTTGGCTATGGCCTCTCGTATACGAACTTCTCGTACAGCGACCTTACCGCGACCCCCGAGGGCGTCACCTTCACCCTTGCCAACGAGGGCGACTGCGCTGGTACCGAGGTCTGCCAGCTCTACGTGGCCAAGCCGGATCACAATGTGTTCCGCGCTGCGCAGGAGCTCAAGGGCTTTGCGCGCGTGGAGCTTGCGGCACACGAGAGCAGGCAGGCGAGCATCGCCTTGGACGACAAGGCGTTTCGCTACTTCAACGTTGCCACCGATGCGTGGGAGGTCGAGGGCGGCACCTACGAGCTGCGCGTTGGTGCCTCCAGCGAGGACATCAGGCTGGTGGGGACCGTCGAGGTTGCCGGAACCGGCGCGGCCGACCCGTACGCTAGCGTGGACGCAATGCCTTACGAGACGGGCAAGGTCCAGAACGTGGACGACGCGCGCTTCGCGGCGCTTCTCGGCCACCCCATCCCCAGCCCCAAGGTGCGCATTGACCGCAACATGTGCTTCTGCGACCTCAACCACGGCCGTTCGCCGATCTTCTGGGTTGTGTGGTTGGTGCTGGCTGCCATGAAGCGTGCATCGGATGCCTCGGGCAAGCCCAACCTCAACGTGCTGTTCATCTGGAACATGCCGCTACGCGCCCTTGCCAAGATGACCAATGGCATGGTCTCAGTAGGTATGGTCGACGCGATCGTGCGTGAGATCAGATGGTGGGGAATTGCGGGTATCGTGCCGGCTCTGCTCGTCCAGCTTAGGACTGGCAACGGCTTTGTTCTGGTGTGGTTCCTCTGGTTCATTGTGCCGATCCTTGTCGCCTTTGTCGCGAATCTCATCGGTAACGCACGCACCGCAGGTGCGCTTAAGGCTGCGGGGAAGTAGTCCCTGCACTTGACCGCGCTGCCAGGTGGGATGGCGCGGGGTTGGATATGCGAGGGTTTATCGGCCGTTGTGCCGGGAAGGAGGGGCGAGCAATGAGCTTCAAGACCTGGACCGAGGAGCACAAGACGCTCTGGCAGTTCATCAAGTTCAACGTGCTGTCAAACATCTCCACCATCACGCGCTTCGTGTGCACGTGGGTGGGCACCGCGATCTTCATCAACGCGATGCAGCTCGACAGCCCGTTTAAGTTCTGGCTGTTCGACTACACCACCGCGGGCTCGAACTACCTGGGTGGCTTTATCACGTTTCTTATCGCCGAGGTGCTGGCGCAGGTCGTGAACTTCTTCGTGCAGATGTTTTTGGTGTTCGACTCCGACACCTCGTTTAAGGATGCCGCCTGGAAGTACGCCCTGCTCGCCGTGCTCATCGTGGTGGTCAACCTGATTCTGCCGAGCTACGTGACGTCCTTCTGCCAGACCACCTTTGGCTGGGACGCGGGTCTCTCCGGTACCGTTGCCTCTGCGGTCAACACGCTGGCGGCCGTCGTCGTGAGCTTCCCGCTGCTCAAGTTCTGGATCATGCCGGACAAGAAGGACGACAAGGCCGAGGCCAAGGCGTAGTTGCGAGGACGTGGCGCACAGGCGCCGCTCGCGGATTGCAACTTTGGTGCCCCTCCGGCGATTGAAGTCGCCGGAGGGGCGTTTTTGTTGCGCTTGGCAACATTGGGGCTCTTCCGGCAACTGATGGGGGGCTCTTAATGCGAGTGCTTTGCCAGCTCGTTGTGTGGTGTTGTCAGACCTTCTCGTCGGTTCTTGTCTGTCGGAGATATTGTGCGTTTGACGGTCAGAACGATGCCCGGGGGTTCTCGCACGAAAAGACCTCCGCCTTCTCTAAGACGGGGGATTACCCTTTCTCTCGAAACTATTGGGGGCAAATCCTTTGATTCACAACCGAACCGGTGCTACTTGCGAATTGCGCGCACAATAACGCGCACGATAAGCACAATCACTCCAACCATGATGGCAACGGTCCCCAAGATTATGGGCTCAGGCGCGCTCAGACCTTGGTACATAACTGTTCAGCTCCTATAATTTGCATACGTGTGCAGGGTTGTGCCTTCCATAAGCGCTTGAAGTGCTGCAACCGTCGACCCCATTCCCCCTGTGACTTCGATGTTCAATCGATATGTGGCTACGGTGCTGCTCCAGCTAAACTGCTCTCCAGTTACAGAGCATAGAAATGTTGTATATGAGGGGCTGTGGGCCCGAGTGATCTTGTGATTGTCGATTGTTATATAAAAATGGCGATAGATGATGGGGGAGTTGTAGTAAATCTCCCAGTCACCAGACGCATTGCTATAGTACGAATCCCACATTGGACGGATGGTCGGAACTGGTCGGATACCAATTTCGGCCTCCTCGCCGTTAGCAAGAAATATCGTTTTTGATTGGGGCAGATATTGTTCGAGATCGAAGGCTGCCTCGACTTCCTCTTGGCCGTTTGGCTCGGCTGCATACGCAGTCGACGGACCGAAGATGCAACCTAAAATCATTGTCAGTATAAGTAAGACTGAAGAGAGCATAGTAACTTAGCGCGCGTCGACTCATCTAGACCTCCTGACATCTGATTTTCCCTATCTAACGTGCTAGAACATCGCAATGAGCACTCGTTTGATCGCCCGTTTCTGAAGCATGTTTGCCAACTTGCATGTAGCCCATTGTTTGGTTTCATCACCTCCTCAGTAAAAATGTATTGGATGTGTCTACAATGTCGACAGCCTTTCGGCCAATGGAGAGTTCTCTTAGGTGTTTTTAAAATTAGGATAATGTAAAAATCTACCAGTAGATCAAACGGGTGATGCTATAACCCTCCTGTCCTGCGGTATGTGGCGTCGGTCATCACCAGGTGGCGGACCACCCTTTCCAGCTTTGGCCACATCTCGTCGTCGCGCTTGGCCCTGAAGAGGTAGACGTACCAGTTGAGGTAGTCCTGCAGGTTCTCCGGCCTCATCCCCGGGAACCGCCACAGGTAGCGCTTGATTCAGGAGCAGAGGCTGTTCACGAGCCGCATCCCCTCGATGTAGGCGGGGTCGCGGGCGTCGGCCTTGTACGCCTCGTCGGTCCCGCCGAGCGCCCTGACGAGCGCCCTGTGGGACCTCTCCTTGTCGTGTTGCAGAGCTTGTTCCTGGTCAGGCCGCTCCTCGGCCTCCAGTCCGGGTCCCCCATGAGCGAGGCGTCGGTCACGTAGGTCTCGTCGATCCGCACGCGCCCGGACAGCGCGATCGAGTCCTGCCCCGTCCTCACCGCGGCGAAGACCCGGTGGCGCCACTCGAAGGCGGACCTGTGGGAGATGCCGCAGAGCTCGGCGGCCGCGTCGAGCTGGCAGTTCCGGCACATCGCCGACACGAACGCGACCCAGGTGGGGAAGTCGGCCTTCGTGCGCTCGAATATCGTGCCCGCGAGCGAGCCGTACCTCCTGCCGCACGCCTGGCAGCGCCACCTCTGGGACCCGTTGGGCGCACGCCCGTCCCTCACGGGGCGCCCCCGTCGCCGCAGCGGGGGCACGGGGGGCGCGGCCTGAGGGAGTCCGCCGCCAGAAGGACCGATAAACGATCGGAATCTTTAGGTTTGGCGAGAGGGGCGAGCCGCTCATCGGCAGTCCAGCAACCGGAACGGCGTCCTGCTCAGCTGAGCTGAACGACGGACTGACAGAAAGTCCCGTCGTGCAATCGGCGTCCTCCAACGGCCGCTCACCGACGGCCCCGAACGCGGCCGCATCTCTGATTCCCCGACGCCGCCGTTTGCTCCCAATTGCTCAACCCACCCGAAGCCTCCTCCTAGCATCGGGCCCTTTTCGGGCACAGTAATGGAGGAAGCCCCACCAATGGCGGGGCTTCCGACTACGTCTGAGTGCTATATGTGGGGCACCCTCCCTCGTCGTCTCCCGGCGACTCCCAGCGGGGCGGCGCGTTCTTGAGCGGAATCCCTGAGTCGCACCTCCCGCAAGCTGGGCAAACGCAATCCCAAAGTCACGGACATGGCCCCCAAGCTCGCGCATAAGGACAGCTAATTTGTGTTGTGCCCCCGTCGCACGATTGGTGCCGCGGGGCGAGGGCGTCGAGTCGGGTCGGGCGACCCCGGGGGGCGGAGGGAGTGAGGGGGTCGCGCGCGAGCTTGGTGGCCATACGCACAATTTGCTTGCCGAGCCGGCAACAAGGCCCCCTCGCTCGCCCGGCGATCGAGCCCGTTGTTACCGGCCCAGCATTATCCTTCCTCGTTTTCCCAGGTGAGGTCCGATGGAAGCCGCGAGTCGGTAACAACATGCGCTGCCCGATTGCCGTTGTTACCGGCGCGTCGAGCTGGTGCAGACGTTATCTGGGGAATGTCCGGGCGTCACGTCGAGCCGGTAACAAGCGCCGGGCGCCAATAGGTGGTGCTGCCGGCCCGTTAGGGGGTGGCGAGAGCGAGCGGATTATGCGCGAGCTTGGGGGCCATGGTCACGGATTCCGCTCGAGAACGAGGGGGCGTGGCGGCGCAGCTTGGGGGTCGGCGCGGACAGGGCAGGAGGTACGGCGGAGAGTCGCGGACAACGTCCGCCCGTGGAAGCCCGACGAGAGTCGAGAGGCGAGAAGGAAGAGGCGCATCGACTGCCGCTGACACCGGGCGCCCAACCGTATGAATTGTCGTTGCGACGTGTGCGAGAAGGGCGGGGCTGTGCTCCGGGGCACAGCTTAGCTAAACTCAAAGGCTGGCAAAAAACGTCCGCGAGAGATGGCACCCAACGCCATCCCGCGGAACCGGCCACCAGAAACACAAGCAACGACGAGGGGAGCCACCTCACATGGCATCCGATTCCATAGTCATACGCGGGGCACGCGAGCATAACCTGCAGGACATCGACGTGCGCATCCCGCGCGACAAGCTCACGGTCATCACGGGCCTCTCCGGCTCGGGCAAGTCGAGCCTTGCCTTTGACACCATCTACGCCGAGGGCCAGCGCCGCTACGTCGAGAGCCTTTCCAGCTACGCGCGCCAGTTCCTGGGCCAGATGAACAAGCCCGACCTCGACTCCATCGACGGCCTTTCGCCGGCCGTCTCGATTGACCAGAAGTCCACGTCGAGAAACCCGCGCTCGACGGTGGGCACCGTCACCGAAATCTATGACTACCTGCGTCTCCTCTTTGCGCGCGTGGGTGTGCCCCACTGCCCCGAGTGCGGGCGCGTGATTGAGCGTCAGACCACCGACCAGGTTGCCGACAAGGTCCTGGCTCAGGGGCTTGGCCGCCGCGCTCTTGTGCTGGCGCCCGTCGTTCTCGGCCGCAAGGGCGAGTACACCAAGCTCTTCGAGGACCTGCGCCGCGAGGGCTTCTCTCGCGTGCGCATCGACGGAGAGGTGCGCGAGCTCGAAGGCGAGATCCGCCTGGAGAAGAAGCTCAAGCACACCGTCGAGGTCGTGGTCGACCGCATCGTTATCCGCGAGAACTCCCTGAACCGCATCGTGGAGGCCATCGAGCAGGCAACCAAGCTGGCCGCCGGCAAGGTTGGCGTCTACCTCCTGCCCGACCGCGACGACCCCGAGGCTATGCCCGGCGAGCTTCTGCAGTACTCGCTGGCGCTGGCATGCCCCATCCACGGGCACTCGATTGACGACCTCCAGCCGCGTGACTTCTCGTTCAACGCGCCCTATGGCGCCTGTCCTGACTGTGATGGCCTGGGCTTTCGCAAGGTCGTGGACGCCGAGGCCCTGATCGACGACCCGTCGCTCTCCGTTTCCGAGGGCGTCTTTGGGTCGATCTTTGGTCACTCCAACTACTACCCACAGATTCTCTCGGCCGTCTGCACGTATCTTGGTGCCTCGGACCAAACGCCTTGGAAGGACCTCCCCAAGAAGGTCCAGAAGGCCCTTCTCGACGGACTGGGCACCACGAAGGTCCGCGTTGACTACCGCACGCGAGACGGACGCAACACCCACTGGTTCACGACGTACTCCGGCGTGCGCAAGATCCTCTTCGACAAGTACCAGGAGACCACCTCGGAGACCATGAGGACGCACCTCGAGCGCTTCATCCACGAGGTGCCCTGCCCAACCTGCCACGGTGCGCGCCTGAAGCCCGAGATCCTCGCCGTCACGGTGGGCGACAAGAACATCAACGAGGTCTGCGACCTCTCGTGCCATGACTGCCTGGCCTTCTTCGAAGCGCTCGAGATTCCCGAGCGCCAGCGGGCAATCGCCGTACCCATCGTGAAGGAGGTCAAGGCTCGCTTGCGCTTCATGGTTAACGTGGGTCTCGACTACCTCACGCTCAGCCGCGCCGCCGCCACGCTCTCTGGCGGAGAGGCGCAACGCATCCGCTTGGCCACGCAGATCGGTGCCGGGCTCATGGGCGTCCTCTACATCTTGGACGAGCCTTCTATCGGCCTTCACCAGCGCGACAACGACCGCCTGATTGCCACGCTCAAGAGCCTGCGCGACATGGGGAACACCGTGATCGTGGTCGAGCACGACGAGGACACCATTCTCGCCGCCGACTACGTGATCGATATGGGGCCCGGTGCGGGCGAGCTGGGCGGCCACGTAGTTGCCGCCGGCACCTCGCAACAGATTGAGGAGAGCCCCGACTCCCTTACCGGTGCCTTCCTCACGGGTCGGCGTCAGATCCGCCTGCCGGAGGAGCGTCGCAAGCCCGGACGTGGTGTCATCAAGATTACGGGTGCCGGAGCAAACAACCTCAAGAACGTAAGCGCCAAGATCGAGCTGGGCACGCTCACCGTGGTCACGGGCGTCTCGGGCTCGGGCAAGAGCTCGCTGGTCACGGACACGCTCGCACCGGCCCTCACAAACGCGGTCCAGCGATCCAAGCGCCCGGTTGGCCCGTACAAGAAGCTCGAGGGAATCGAGCTCATCGACAAGGTCATCGACATCGACCAGAGCCCCATCGGCCGCACGCCGCGCTCCAACCCCGCAACCTACATCGGTCTCTGGGACGACCTGCGCGCCCTTTTCGCCTCCACGCCCGAGAGCCGCGCGCGCGGCTACAGCCCTGGTCGCTTCTCGTTTAACGTCCCTGGTGGCCGCTGCGAGGCATGCAAGGGCGACGGCCAGATCAAAATCGAGATGAACTTCCTGCCCGACGTCTACGTTCCCTGCGAGGTCTGCCACGGCAAGCGCTACAACAGGGAGACGCTTGAGGTCACCTACCACGGCAAGTCCATCTCGGACGTGCTCGACATGACCGTGAACGAGGCGCTGGCATTCTTCACCAACATCCCGCGCATCAAGAACAAGTTGCAGACCCTGCACGACGTGGGCCTGGGCTACATCCACCTGGGCCAGAGCGCCACCACGCTCTCCGGAGGCGAGGCCCAGCGCGTGAAGCTGGCAAAGGAGCTCCACCGCCAGCAGACGGGCAAGACGTTCTACATTCTCGACGAGCCCACCACCGGCCTTCACTTCGAGGATGTTCGCCAGCTCATTGACGTGCTGGAGCGCCTGGTTGACGCCGGTAACACGGTCCTTGTCATCGAGCACAACCTCGATGTGATCAAGATGGCCGACCGCGTGCTTGACCTGGGCCCGGAGGGCGGAGAGGGCGGCGGAACCGTTGTGGCCTACGGCACGCCCGAGCAGGTTGCCAAGGTCCCGCAGAGCTATACCGGTCGCTACCTGGCCCGCATTCTCGAGCGTGACCGCGCGAGACTCTCTGCCGAGAAGGCGTGAGCCATGGCGAGGCGCGAGAAGTTCCAGAAGACCAACGCCATGCGTGAGCTTGAGCGCGCGGGCATCTCCTTCACGTACCGAGAGGTCGAGGAGGATAATCTCACGCGCGGGCTGGGGCTGCGCATGGCGCTCGAGGCGGGTGTCGACCCGCAGTCCTCGTTCAAGACGCTGGTGACGGTTGCCCCGTCCGGCGCGCATGTGGTGTGCTGCATCCCCGTGGGTGAGGAGCTCGACTTCAAGAAGGCGGCCGCGACGGCGGGCGAGAAGAGCCTCTCGATGCTTCCCACCAGGGAGCTGGAGGGCCTTACCGGCTACGTGCGCGGGGGTTGCTCGCCTGTGGGCATGAAGAAGCGCTTTCCCACGCTCATAGACGAGACGGCCCAGCTTTTTGGCACGATTGGCATCTCGGGCGGGCGGCGCGGGCTCTCGCTGCGCCTTGCCCCCGACGACCTCCAGGCGTTTTGCGACGCCACCTATGCCGACATCTGCCGAGAGGAGGCCCGGTGAGCAGCAACTCAAACTGGAAGCCCAGGCACATGGCGCCGGCTCGCGTGAGCAGCAGCTCAAACTGGAAGCCCAATCATATGGCACCGGCTCGCAAGAGGGGCGGCAGGGGGGCGGGCGCTGCGATGCCGGCTCAGACGGTCGCCGCTGCCGAGCCATCAAAGGCCCCTGAGTCAACCGAAAACCAGGTTGGCCGCAATGCCGCGCTCATGAGCTTCCTCGTCATTGTGAGCCGCATCACCGGGTTCTTCCGCACCTGGGGGCAGAGCTTCGCCCTTGGCGCCGGCATGGTGGCCAGCTGCTACTCGGTGGCAAACAACCTTCCCAACCAGCTCTACGAGATCGTTGTGGGCGGCATGCTCGTCACGGCGTTTTTGCCGGTGTACATGTCGGTCAAGCAGCGCGAGGGGGCCAAGGGGGCCAGCCGCTACACGTCCAACCTAGTCTCCATCGTCATCCTGCTCATGGGTGCCGTTACCATCCTGGGCTTTGTCTTTGCCGCCCAGCTCGTGTGGACGCAGTCCTTCTCGGCGACAAGCGACTTCGATGCAGGCTTTGCCACCTACCTCTTTAGGTTCTTCGTAGTGGAAGTTGTGCTCTACTCGCTGTCGTCGATCTTCTCGGGCGTGCTTAACGCCGAGAGGGACTATTTCTGGAGCAGCGCGAGCTCGATTTTCAACAACTTTGTCATCACGGCGTCGTTCCTGCTCTATGCCGCGCTTGTGAACGCCAACCCCACGCTGGCAACGCTGATCTTGGCCATTGGCAACCCCGCCGGCGTGGCCGTGCAGGTCCTCGTTCAGATGCCCTCCCTGCGCAAGCATGGCATACGCCTCACCTGGCGCGTGGACTGGCATGACCCCGCGCTGCGGGATACGCTCTCGATTGGCATTCCGTCCCTCGTGGTGATGATCACCTCGTTTGTCACCACATCCGTGCAGCAGAGCACCTCGCTTTCGGTCTCGGTCTCTGGTGCGTCGGTCATCTACTACGCGCGCCTCTGGTATACGCTCCCCTACGCCATTCTCGCCGTCCCCATCACGACAGCGATGTTCACCGAGCTCTCCGACCGCTTTGCGCACGACGACATCGATGGATTCAAGCGTGGCGTCGTCTCGGGCATGAGCCAGATCCTCTTTTTCATGGTGCCGTTTGGCATGTACCTCGTAACGTTCTCCATGCCGCTCTCGTCCCTGGTTGCCGCGGGTAAGTTCACCGCTGACCAGCTTGGGATGACGGCCGCCTACATCTGCGGCCTTGCGTGTGCGCTGCCGCTCTATGGCATTGGCATGTACTTCCAGAAGGTCACCTCGTCCATGCGCCGGATGCGCGTGTATGCGCTGGCCAACGTGGTTGGCGGCGCCGGTCAGGTGGCCATGCTGTTGCTGCTCGACCCCGCTTGGTTTGGCGAGGCGGTGTCCATGTTCGTGATCGCCCTGACTTCGTTCGTCTTCTTCTTGCTGGTCGATATCGTGACAATCATGAACCTGCGTGGCACGCTTGGCAGCATGGGATTTGGCTCGGCGATGAGATCGTTTGCGAAGTCGGCCCTCTTTGGGCTTGCCGGTTCCGGTGTTGGCTTCGTGGTGCTTCGGGCGCTCACTGCTTTGGTGGGCAGCTGTGAGGGGCATACGTTTCTCTCGCTGGTGTATTGCGCGGCGGCGGGCATCCCCTCGGTTTTGGTCACCTACGGACTTGCCATGCTCTTCAAGGTGCCCGAGGCCCGTTTCGTGAGGTCTGCCCTTGCACGCATAACGCGGCGCAGGCGCCGGTAGGGGGGTGCAGCGGTGGTACTGCTTTGAAAAGCCTAGCTGTCACTAGTGGCAGGTGGGAAGCCTGTACACATCCACTGCTGATAAGCGCCGTCTGCGCATTTCCGCCATTGCCCCCAGGGGACGGGTCCTGATCTGCCTAACGCAAGGAATGCCTCCTTATCTTCTTTAGGAAATTCTTCTCGAAGCTTCTCTTTGTGCCAAGGAATAACCTGTCTGTTGCGGTTTCCTCAGAGCCGGAGTACTTAATTGCCTCGAGCTCTATTGTGCAGACGTAATCGGCAACCTGGGAGAGGCGATAGCGCTGAGGAGTGGCATCTCGATAGATTGTGGCGTCCTTTGCAAGGGCATGGGCAACGGCATCGTGGAGTGCCTTGGTGACAAGGGGTTGGACGTTGTCGTAGTAGATTTTGACCTTATCAAACTGCTGCAGATACTCAAGATGGTCGAGTAGGAGAATCGTGAGGTCTCTCCGAACGCGTTGCACAAGCCCTCCTGGAGCGAGTGGGCCGTTGGCGAGCTCATCCTTCCTATATGCAAACGCGGCATACCGGAACGGAAGGTACTGCATGAAGACGCGAAACGCCGCAAGGTGGCGTTTGCGCATGCCAACGCTTAGGTTGCGATATACATCGTGCCCATTCATGAGCGGGGAGAGGTGCAGGGGGATGTCCTCTAGGTCTTGCCTGGCAAGGGCGGCCTTGTAGTTGTCCTCATACTTTTCGATGGCGTTCTTCTGCTCGTGTACGACGAGAGCGATGAGGTAGTACTTTGACTCGGTCCCCGGATCGCCGGACTCATCTACAAATATGGAAAGCTCCTTCACGGAATGGCCTCCCCCGAGATAAAAAATGCCGGGGGGAAACCCCCGGCTTTCGGAAGCCCTCCACGTGGGAAGACCACCTTCCTTATACCACAAGCCGAAGTGCCGAATCAATCTTATCAGAGATAGAACACATGTTCGTCACATTCGATACAAACATACGTTCTGCATGTAGTTTGACGTCAGTGGCTGTGGCGCTTGAGGGGGCCAGGCGTTAAGGTCATTGAACGAAGCCGTACACAAAGCTTGGGAGGTACCGACGGTTCAGTCGAACGCATTCTTGGGGACTGCCGAAGAGGCTCGCTTTTTCGCCGGTTAGCGATTTCTCGGACGTTTAGCCTGCCCTAACCGTCGAAAACTTACGGGTTGGTATTGGCCTCGTGAGATTTCGCCGGTTAGACGGCCGTAAACGTCTAAAAAATACGGGACGCGTTGGCATTGGCGGCAGGCGAGCAAACCGTGCACATTCACTGCCGAGAAGCACTGCCTGCGCATTCCCGGTATCGCTCCGGCCGCCCTCCGGCACCCTTCCTTCCTCCGGTCCCGTATGAATGGACGGTTAACGCTCTGTGCGCCAAGTCGCCATACGGCCATGAGCACTTTAGTATGCTAAAGTGACTTACGCCCGAGGGGGTGCGTCAGATGGCCGTGAGGCACGTACGACCGCACAGGCCGCAGGCGCCTCGCGGCAATTTCTGTCGCGGCGGAGCGGTATGCTCTACGTACCAGAAGGAGAGGGGCAGGCGTGATAGCAGGCACACCAAGCGGGTTTCGAGACATCCTTCCTCAGGAGGCGCTCGCGAGAGAGCGCATCTCCGGCACCGTGCGCGAGGTGTTCTCGTCGCATGGCTACCTGCCGGTGGAGACGCCGCTTCTGGAGTCACGTGACGCGCTCGAACGCGCGGGTCGCATCAAGGGCCTGCCCTTCCAGCTCTTCGACGTGGACGGCAGCCTTCTCACCCTGCGCCCGGATCTCACGCTGCCCATCGCACGCATGGTGGCCACCCGCGTGCGGAAGGACCGTCTCCCGGTGCGTCTTCGCTACGAGGCACCGGTCGTGCGTGAGGAGTCGTCGCTCAAGGGCCAGCCGCGCCAGTTCACGCAGCTGGGCGTAGAGCTCGTGGGCGGCGACGGCGCCGCAGCCGAGCACGAGGTCGTGCGCCTTCTCGCCGATACGCTCGATGTGCTTGACGTGCCGGCGTGGCACATCGTGCTGGGGTCGGTCACGCCGCTCAAGGCCCTGCTCGATGCCTGTGCGCCCAACGCCCGCTTCCGCGAAGAGGCCCTTGCCCTGGTGCATGACTCGGACTTCGTTTCGCTGGACGGGCTAGTCGAGAAGGCCACTGCGGCAGGCGGGCTGAGTCCTGCCGCAGCCCGGGCCATCTGTGGCATTCCGCGTCTGGTGGGAGGCCCCGAAGTGGCCTCCACGCTCGATGCGCTGCTTGAGGAGGCGGGTGTCGAGCAGGCCGCCCGCGGCACGGCAGAGCTCAACCGCCTGGTGGCTATGCTTCAGGACCTCTTCTCTGGCGGTCGCGCATCATTCGACTTCTCGATCATCAACTCATTCGACTACTACACCGGCATCATCTTCAAGGGTTACGCCGAAGGCATCGCAGCGTCTCTGGCCTCCGGTGGCCGCTACGACGCGGTGCTGGCAAATCTCGGCCGAGAAGGTACTGCTGCCTGCGGTTTTGCCCTTTCGCTCGAGCGTCTGCAGGAGATTCTCGGCGAGCCGGGCGAGTCGGGCGTGGTCACGCCTGGAGTGCGCCTTGCCGAGAGGCCCTTGCGCATCGCCGTCCCCAAGGGGTCCCTCCTCAAAGGTGCCATCCGCGTGCTCGAGGCAGCGGGCCTTCCTGTCGAGGGCCTGCGCAATCCGGGCCGCCAGCTCACGGTGCGCGAGGGAGACGTGGAGTACGTCATCGTGCGCGCCCAGGATGCGCCGGCCTTCGTGGGCCATGGCGGCTGCGACTGCGGCATCTGCGGGCGCGATTCGCTCGTGGAGGCCAACATGGACGTGCTCCAGCTGGTCGACCTTGGCTTTGGTGGCTGCCGCTTCGTGGTGGCCGAGCCTCGTGCCAAGGTGGGCCTCGCTGAGCGCAACTACGCCTGGCGCGGCACCGTTCGCGTGGCAACCAAGTACCCACGCATCACGCAGGCCTACTACGACTCCATCGGCCAGCAGGTGGACATCGTGACTCTTCACGGCAACATCGAGCTTGGACCCATCGTGGGCATGACAGACTGCATCGTAGACATCACGGCCACGGGCACGACGCTTCGCGAGAATGACCTTGTGGTTGTCGACGAGGTAATGGAGTGCACCGCCCGCTTCTTTGCGGGACCGGCCGCATACCGATGCGACAAGAGGATTCGTGACCTGGCGGCGCGCCTCGCCGGGGTCGCGGGAGGGGAGTAGCCTTGAGAAGGATCACGCTTGCCGCCGGTCAGGCGCTTACGCAGGCAGACCTCAACCGCTCGGGGGCGCTTCCCCACGAGGTGATGGAGGGTGCCTCTGCCATCGTGGACGACGTGCGCGAGCGGGGGGATGCCGCCGTCCGCGAGTACTGCCAGCGCTTCGACGGCGCCTGCCCCAAGGACTTCCGCGTCCCGCAGGAGCTGGTGGATGCCGCTCCCGGCATGGTGGACGCTGAGTTTCTCTCGTCCCTTCGCCGCGCCCACCGGCAGATTCTCGAATTCCACGAGCGACAGCGCGAGAACTCCTGGTTTGAGACGCGCCCCGATGGCACCATCCTGGGCGTCAAGGTGACGCCGATTGACTCCGTTGCTATCTACGTGCCAGGCGGCCGCGCGCAGTATCCTTCCACGGTGCTCATGGATGCCATTCCGGCAAAGGTTGCGGGCGTGCGTCACGTGGTCATGGTGACGCCGCCGCAGCACGATGGCACGCTCTCGGCATACACGCTAGCCGCGGCTGCCGTTGCCGGTGTCGATGAGGTCTTTGCCGTGGGTGGCGCCCAGGCCATCGGAGCCGTGGCCTACGGCACCGAGTCCATCCCCCGCGTCGACAAGGTCGTGGGACCCGGCAACGCCTACGTGGCCGCCGCAAAGCGCCACGTCTCGGGCGACGTGGGCATCGACATGATTGCCGGCCCCTCTGAGGTCTGCGTCTTGGCAGACTCCTCAGCCGACCCGGTTGTGGTCGCAGCAGACCTCATGGCCCAGGCCGAGCACGACCCCATGGCCTCCTGCTACCTCGTGACCTCAGACGCAGCGCTTCCGGACCGCGTCCTTGCCGCCGTCGAGCGCCTGGTCTCGCAGAGCCCGCGCGAGAAGATCACGCGCGCCTCGCTCGACAACCGTGGCGTGATAGTGGTCGCCGCCACGCTGGCCGATGCCGTGGAGGCCGTGAACGTGGTTGCGCCCGAGCACCTCGAGCTTCACTGCGAGGACGCCATGTCGCTTCTCGGCCAGGTTCGAAACGCCGGTGCCATCTTTGTGGGCGCCTGGAGCTCAGAGCCCCTAGGAGACTACGTGGCCGGTCCCGATCACACGCTGCCCACCGGCGGCACGGCACGCTTCTCCAACCCCCTGGGCGTCTATGACTTCCAGAAGCGCTCGAGCGTCATCTCGTACACGCCACAGGGGCTTCTCGCCGACGCACCCGCCGTCCAGGCCATGGCCCAGGCAGAGGGTCTCTGGGCGCATGCCCTCTCGGCGGGCCTGCGCGTGCAGTTGGCAGTGCGTGGCGAGAAGTGCTTTGCAGACGCGGCTGCCGCCTGCGAGGATGCCGCGCACGCCGCGTGGCCGCGCGCGCTTGACGCGCCGGGCGTGCCAAAGCTTCCGGGGTACGAGGGGTAGGGGAACATGGCAGGAATAACACCCGAGGTCCGCGCCCTCATGCGGCCGTCTGCGGCGGCGCTCGATCCCTATGATCCGGCCTTCTCGCCCGTGGACGTGATTCTCTCGGCAAACGAGAACAACTACGGAATCCCGCCCGAGGTCGCGCCCGCGCTGGCGGCGGCCGTGACCGAGGCCGCGTGGAACCGCTATCCGGTGCCGCTTGGCGGCGAGCTGCGCTCCCAGATTGCCGCGTGGCACAATGTGGTGCCCGAGCGGGTCATCATTGGCAACGGTGGAGACGAGCTTCTCTTCAACTTCTTCCTGGCGTTTGGCGGGGCGGGACACGCCTTGGTGAGCTGTCCGCCCACCTTCTCGGTCTACGGTCTTTACGCTTCGATGGTCGAGACGCCCGTGATCGAGGTGGCGCGCGGGAAGGACTTTGCGCCCAATGTGGACGCTCTGGTCGAGGCTGCGCGCACGGCGACGCTTGTCGTGGTGACCTCGCCCAACAATCCCACAGGCGACCTCTTCCCGCGTGACGGCGTGCGCAGGCTCTGCGAGGCGTGCCCGGGCATCGTGCTTGTGGACGAGGCCTACATGGAGTTTGCCGATCCCGGCTCCTCCGTAGAGGACCTGCTCCCAACCTACGACAACCTTGCCGTACTGCACACCTTCTCCAAGGCGTTTGCGCTTGCGGGTGCCCGCGTGGGCTACGTGCTTGCGAGCGCGCCCGTGGTGGCGGCGCTTGCCGCCGTGCGCCAGCCCTACTCAGTAAGCGTGCTTGACCAGGCAGCGGCTCTTGCGGCTGTCACGCATCGCGATGCCTTCCTGCCGGCCATCGAGGCGATTCGCATGGACCGCACCCGCCTGTCCGCAACGCTTGCAGACCTTGCGTCCCTGGGCGTGCGCGTGTGGCCCAGCCAGGCAAACTTCATCTGCGTTCGCGTTCCGCACGCCCACGATGCGTGGCGTCGGCTGCGCGACGAACGCTCAATACTGGTGAGGGACTTCTCATCCACGCCCGGCCTTGAGGACTGCCTGCGCATCACCGTGGGCAAGCCCGAGGAGAACGACCTGGTTGTGGGTGCGCTCACGTCGATTCTTAAGGGGGAATGAGCATGTCACGCATGGCAAGCGTATCCCGAAATACTGCCGAGACCTCAATCGAGGTCTCGGTAAACCTCGATGGCACGGGGGCCTCTGACATCTCGACCGGTGTGGGGTTCTTCGACCATATGCTCACGGCGCTCTCGCGCCACTCGCTCGTCGACCTTGCGGTGCACGTTACGGGCGACACCTGGGTAGATGACCACCACACCGTCGAGGACACGGGCATCGTGCTAGGGCAGGCACTCCGCGAGGCACTGGGCGACAAGCGCGGCATCCGCCGCTTTGGAGACGCCCTGGTCCCACTCGATGAGGCGCTGGTCATGGCTGCCGTCGACATCTCCGGGCGCGGCGAGCTCTTTTGGGACGTACCCATTGGCCCCCAGAAGGTGGGCACCTTCGATACCGAGCTTGGCCACGAGTTCTTCTGCGGTCTGGCGCGTGACGCAGGCGTGACCGTCCACCTGCATGAGGTCTCTGGCGAGAATGCCCACCACATCCTTGAGGCAACGTTCAAGTCGTTTGCCTGCGCGCTGAGGGCAGCTGTCGAGCCAGATCCGCGCGTGGAGGGGATTCCGTCCACAAAGGGGGCGCTCTGATGGCATCTGCGAAGATCGTCGTCATCGACTACCACAAGGGAAACCTCCTCTCGGTGCAGCATGGCCTTTCTGCGGTGGGCGGCGAGGCCGTTGTCTCCGACGCCCCCGCAGACATCTCTGCGGCCGCGGGCCTGGTACTTCCTGGTGTCGGGAGCTTCGAGAACGCCATGGAGTACCTAGACGCCTC
Organism: Tractidigestivibacter sp.; assembly: GCF_057241865.1. Taxonomy (NCBI): domain Bacteria; kingdom Bacillati; phylum Actinomycetota; class Coriobacteriia; order Coriobacteriales; family Atopobiaceae; genus Tractidigestivibacter; species Tractidigestivibacter sp. The sequence continues at coordinate 16,770 of NZ_DBHHPX010000011.1, read as the reverse complement.
GGGCCAGGGCGAGGCGATTCTCGACGCCCTGGGCCGCGGCGTTCCCTTCCTGGGCATCTGCCTGGGGCTCCAGCTCCTCTTTGCGCGTGGCGAGGAGCGCTCTGGCGAGAGGGGCCTGCCGCGCGAGAACGAGGAGCCGGTCGCGGCTGGCACTCCTGGCGATGACCGCTGGGTTGCGGGGCTCGGGCTCTTCGCGGGCTCGGTCACCCGCCTTCGCTCGGGGAGGCTCAAGGTGCCGCACGTGGGTTGGGACCAGGTCCATCCCACCCAAGCGGGCGAGAACGTGCGGCTCCTGCGCGGCGTCCCCTCAGGTGCCAACTTCTACTTCACGCACTCCTACGCGCTTGCCGACGACGTCGACCCAACACTGGTGGCTGCCCAAACGCACTATGCACGGAGCTTTGGCGCAGCCGTTGCCTCCGGCTCCATCTTTGGCGTGCAGTTCCATCCCGAGAAGTCCTCGGCCACGGGCCTGGCGGTGCTCTCCAACTTCGTGGACATAGTCCGCGCGGGAGGTGTCCGATGATTCTCTTTCCGGCAATAGACCTTGTGGGCGGCCGTGTCGTGCGCCTTGCGAACGGCGACCGCTCGCGCATGGACGTCTACTCAGACGACCCGGCTGCCGTAGCGCGCGACTTTCTCGCCTGTGGGGCCACCTGGGTGCACGTGGTCGACCTCTCGAGCGCACTCGGCGAAGGCGAGGCCGCACGCGATGCCAACGCGCAGGCGATACGTGCCATCTGCCAGGTCGAGGGGATTTCGGTTGACGCGGGCGGCGGCGTGCGCTCGATGGGCGCCATGCGACGCCTTGCCGACCTGGGGGCCCGTCGCATTGCCATGGGTACGGCCCTCGTGCGCGACCCTGCGCTCGCCCGCCAGGCAGCCAGCGAGTTTGGCGACATGGCAGTGGCAGACGTTGCGGCGAAAGATGGCGTGGTGAAGGTGAACGGCTGGCGCGAGGGAGGCTCCCTTGCGGCAGACGACCTGGTTGCGCGCCTTGCTGAGATGGGCTTTCGCCACCTTGTCTTCACCGATATCGCGCGCGACGGCATGCAGACGGGCATTGATGCGTCTGCGTATCGCCACATCGCCGAAGTTGCGGGGTTCCCCGTAGTCGCCTCTGGAGGCATTGCCAGTGCGGCGGACATTTGCTCCCTTGCGGCGTTGGGGCCGGAGGTGATCGAGGGCTGCATAACGGGGCGGGCGCTGTACGAGGGCACGCTCACGCTTGAGGACGCTCTCGCCGCGTGCGGGTAAGCGTGGGGTGCCTGCCGGTCCTCCCGCATGGCTCAGCGCGCACTCGCACAGCGCCACTTGGCTTCTGGTTTTGGTCGTTGCTCGTCTCTCTGCTCTCTGTTCTTCCAGAAGGTCAGGCCCTGGTCCAGACTCCAGTCAGGGGATGACCCTTGTACGTGTTGGTTTCGTTTGATGGCCTCTTCGCACCTCTCGCCTGGCGAGTCGCAAAGCGAGCGAGCCGCCAAAGGTGGCGAGTGCCGAGCCTGGCGAGAGGTGCGAAGAGGCCCTGCCGAAGGGAAGTAACCATGCTGACAAAGAGGGTCATCCCCTGTCTGGATGTCAAGGACGGCCGCGTCGTTAAGGGCGTGAACTTCGTCGACCTTCGCGATGCCGGTGATCCGGTGGAGCTTGCGGCCAAGTATGACCGCGAAGGTGCCGACGAGGTGGTCTTCCTCGACATCACCGCAACGTCAGACGACCGGTCAACCACGGTCGAACTTGCCTCCCGTGCGGCGAGCCAGCTGCACATTCCCTATACGGTTGGTGGCGGCTTCCGTGACGTTGAGGGGTGCCGCGTGATGGTCTCCGCGGGTGCCGACAAGGTCTCCATCAACTCGGCCGCCGTGCGCGATCCCACGCTCATCACGCGTGCCGCCACGGCCTTTGGGAGCCAGGCCGTGGTCGTGGCTATCGATGCCAAGCAGGTGGGACAGGACGACAAGTGGGAGGTCTATCTCGCGGGCGGGCGCATCCCCACGGGCATCGACGCCGTCCAGTGGGCAGAGGAGGCCGCGCGCCGCGGCGCCGGCGAGATCTTGCTCACGAGTATGGATCGCGACGGCACCAAGGACGGCTTCGACATTCCGCTCACGCGCGCCGTGTCCCGTGCGGTGGGCATTCCTGTGATCGCATCGGGCGGCGTGGGAATGCTCGAGCACTTCGCCGAGGGCATCATCGAGGGCGAGGCCGATGCGGTTCTCGCTGCAAGCGTCTTCCACTTTGGCACGTACACGGTTCGCCAGGTGAAGGAGTACATGGCAAGCCAGGGCATTCCGGTGAGGCTCGACTTCTAAGGCGAGCCTTGCGATCACGTCCAACGCATGCCGTTTCGAGAAGGAGAGACCCATGACAGATGACACGAACGTCTCGCCTGCCTACGCGGGTGAGCCTACCTTGCCGTGCGATGACTTCCCTGCGTGCGTGAGATTTGACGCCCATGGCCTTGTCCCCGTGGTGGTGCAGCAGGAGGGGACCGGTGAGGTGCTCATGGTTGCCTGGGCGAACCGCGAGGCGCTCGAGCTCACCGCCAAGACGCGCACCAGCTGGTTTTGGTCGCGCTCGCGCAGGGAGCTCTGGAACAAGGGAGCTACCAGCGGAAACATGCAGCAGGTGTGTCGCGTCCTCGTCGACTGCGATGCCGATACCCTCGTCTATGTGGTGGACTCCCCGGGCCCTGCCTGTCACACAAGGCATCGCAGCTGCTTCTTCCGCGAGGCACCTCTCGCGTGAGCGTTATCGCAAGCGCTACGTTGCCTGCACATTCCGCAGGCGGCCTTGCCGTACACTAGACAGGCTGCTCGCACGGACCAAGGGAGAAGAAGATGGGCGTTAGGACTGCAAACGTCAAGGATGGCAACATCGGAAAGACCCTGGAGGGGCTTGCCGCCGTCATCCACGCAAGGGCGCGCTCGGCGTCCCCAGACGAGTCCTACACTGCGCTCCTCCTCCAGCCCGAGAAGGGCGACAAGCTCCTCTCGAAGCTCGCCGAGGAGTCGTCCGAGGTCATCATGGCCTGCAAGGACGACGACCATGACCACATCCGCTATGAGATGGGCGACCTTCTCTACCACATGCTTGTTGTCGCCGAGAAGTACGGCATTTCCCTCGGCGAACTGGCTGGCGAGCTTGACGCCCGCCGCAAGTAGGCAGAACCGGAGGTAATCCAAGCATGGCTCAGAGGCCCAACGTCGCAAGTAGGGACGAGCTTGCCCAGAAGATCCAGCCGGTCATCCTGGGGGCCGACTACTCCTGCTACGCGTACGTTCGTGCCTTCTGGGAGGCCTACCGCGTCCGTTCGATTATCTATGCGGGTTCGGACATCAAGTCCATCTCCCGCACGAGATTTGCCGACTATCGCGTCGAAGCGGGCGTCGACTCTGAAGACGTACTTATCCCGCTGCTCAAGCGGGTGGGGGACCAGCTCTGCGTGGAAGGCCGCGTGCCGTTTCTCGTGACCTGCGGCGACTTCTACGCGCGCATCGTCTCCAAGCACAAGCCTGAGCTTGAGCGCTGGTACTACACACCGGTCGTGGACTTCGGCGTTCTCGACTTTGTCACCCAGAAGCAGAACTTCTACGAGGTGTGCGAAGAGGTGGGCATGTCCTATCCCAAGACGCGCTTCCTCGACTGCTCGCTTGCGGGTGCCACGCCAAACGACGAGGGCTTTACGTACCCCCTGGTCGCGAAGCCGTCCAACTCGGCGCACTATCACTACGCAGAGTTCGAGGGCAAGAAGAAGGTCTTCGTGATCCAGACCCGGGAGGAGCTCTGCCAGGTCTACTCCGCGCTGCAGGAGTCGTGCTATGGCGACAGTCTCATAGTCCAGGAGCTTGTTCCCGGCGGCGACTCGCACATGTACGCCCTTTACTGCTACGTCGACAAGGACTCCAACCCGGTCTTTACGGTCTGCTGCCACGTGGGCCTTGAGGACCACCATCCATGCGCCATTGGCAATGCGGTTGCCATCGTCCCCGAGCCAAACGAGGAGATGTGCGCCGCTGCGGCACGCTTCCTCAAGAAGGTCGGCTATCACGGCATGTGCTGCTTCGATGCCAAGTACGACGCGCGTGATGGCAGCTATCGCTTCCTCGAGGTCAACGCTCGTCCCGGTCGCAGTTCCTGGCTCGTGCTTCTCTCGGGCATCAACTATGCCCGCATCCAGGCGGAGGACGTCGTCCTCGGCGTAGACCCCACGCCTGTGGAGCCTGGGGACGGCTGGGCCTATGTGGGGGTTCCCAAGGCAGTCATCGAGCGCTGCATGCCGGACGTCCCGGTGAAGGGGCGCGTGCTTGAGGCTTACGACAACCACACGGCCCGCTTTGCGCTTGACTGGCCAGAGGACTCCCTTGCCCAGCGCTTCTGGGCAAGGGTCAACTTCTGCCACCAGCTCTCGAAGTTCAAGCGCTACCTTCCCGAGCCGGACCAGCTCTGATGGCTGGGCTGCCTGCAGGAAGGTGCCACGCACGATGACGATTCGCGATCCCGGGGCACGTCCCGACTTCGATGATGCGCGCTCCCTTGAGGAGAGCCTGCCTGAGCTCCGCCGCCAGGTGGACGATGCCCCTGCCGATCCCGGCTGCTACCTCTGGAAGGACGCGCGCGGGCAGGTTGTCTATGTGGGCAAGGCAAAGAACCTGCGCGCACGCCTGCGCCAGTACGTGACGCTTCAGGACGACCGCGACAAGATCCCCCTCATGATGCAGGTCGTGAGGTCGTTCGACTATGTTGTGGTGGGCTCCGAGCACGAAGCGCTGGTGCTTGAGCGCAACCTCATCGCCCAGTATCACCCCTACTTCAACGTCGACTTCAAGGACGACAAGAGCTACCCCTACATCGCCATCACCGAGTCGGACGTCTTTCCGGCCATCAAGTACACCCGCGAGCACCATCGCAAGGGCACGCGCTACTTTGGTCCCTACACCGATGCCCGTGCCGCCCGCGATACCATCGACACCCTGCGCAAGGTGGTGCCCATCTGCATCGCCACGTGCGCGGAGTGGAAGCGCTGCCGCCGCGAGCTCGAGCGGCGTCCGGACGAGGCCTCCATCGCCAACCTGGCGCTCGCGCGCACGGGACGCCCGTGCTTTGACTACCACATGGGCAAGGGGCCGGGCGTCTGCGTGGGCGCCATCGACACCGTCGAGTACGCCAAGCACGTGCGGCAGGTCGAAGACTTTCTCGCCGGGCGGCGCTCGCACGTGGTCTCGGCCGTGGAGGAGCAGATGCGCGAGGCGGCAGCAGACCTCGACTTCGAGCGGGCCGGGCGCCTCAAGGCGCGCCTCGAGAGCCTGAACGCGCTCGACGACCGACAGCAGGTCATGTTCTCCTCGGATGTCTCGCTCGACCTCATCGGCTTCTACCGAGAGGAGACCATCAGCGCCGCCTGTGTCTTCGTGGTGCGCGAGGGTCGCACGGTGCGCACCGTCGAGTTCATCCTGGATAAGGGAGCCGACGTGGGGGAGCTGGAGCTCCAGGGCGGCTTCCTCAAGCGCTACTACGACGAGACGGCCGACATCCCCTCAGAGGTCGACATCGATGTGGAGCTGCCCGACGCCGAGCTTCTCTCCGAGTGGCTCGCCGAGAAGCGCGGGCGCGCCTGCCACATCCATCGCCCACAGCGAGGCGAGAAGCGCCATCTGCTCGACATGGCGGCGGCCAACGCCCGCCACGCGCTCATGCGCTACATGGTGCGCACGGGCTATGCGGACGACCGCACAAACCAGGCCCTGCTCCAGCTGGAGAGCGCCCTTGCGCTCGACGCGCCGCCCATGCGCATCGAGTGCTTCGATATCTCCACGCTGCACGGTCGCTTCACCGTGGCCTCGATGGTCGTCTTCACCAACGGTCGTCCCGACAAGTCCCAGTACCGGCGCTTCAAGATCCAGACGCCGCTTACCGAGGCAAACGACTTCGCGAGCATGTCGGAGGTCCTCGCCCGTCGCTATGCGCCCGACCGCATGGTCGACGAGCGCTTTGGGTCCCGTCCCGACCTCCTGGTGGTCGATGGCGGAAAGCCCCAGCTCACGGCTGCCATGGAGCAGCTCTCCTCGCTTGGGCTCGATATTCCCGCGTGCGGCCTGGCGAAGTCCGACGAGGAGGTGTTCGTCCCCTGGGACGAGACGCCCGTGGTGCTTCCTTCGGGGTCTGCCTCGCTCTACCTCATCAAGCAGGTGCGCGACGAGTCCCACCGCTTTGCCATCACCTTCCACCGCGAGCTACGCGACAAGGCCATGACCGTCTCCGTGCTGGATGACGTTCCCGGCGTTGGCCCCAAGCGCAAGCGGGCCATCATGCGTCGCTTTGGCTCCCTCAAACGGCTGCGTGCCGCAAGCGTGGAGGACATCGCGCGGGTACCGGGCGTGCCGACTGAGGTGGCACAGGCGGTGTATGACGCGCTGCGCGCTTGGGGCGAAGAGGCCCAGACGGTGGCGGACAAGGCTGACGGTGCAGCGAGGGGCAAAAAGGGGCTTCCGGAGGGCAAGTAGGCGAGGCTGTGGAGTGTCCCAAGCGGAGCCTCCTGTGAGGGTACCCCCTGAGGTCATGACGGCATTTTTAAAGCGAGCACCTTCTATCCTATCGGCCTCCACGCCTGTGTCGACCGTTGTCACGCCACCCTGCATCGTGTGCCGTCTTCCCGAGGAACTCGTTACAGGTCGCAGGGTCGGTGCGGCCGCACGCCGTCTCCCGCGATGGCCCTTCTCACGAGCAGGTCTTGGGACGCGCCTGTGATGCCCTTCTAATTGTCAAGCCGTTTTCCAACGTGCGATTCTGGGCGATGGTGTCGTGGCAGAGCTCGCGTGCGGCGTGTCGCCTGGCGCATCGCATCGCCCCGGGCCTGGGGGCGTCCCTCGGGCGTCCTGCGGGCTGCATGCGTGCGGGTCCTCCCGTCCGTCCCCGGCCCTCCGACGGCGACGGTGCGCGTCGCGCCGTCCGCGGCCCGACGCGCTCCTCCTCGGGCGGGGGCGGTGCCACCCCCTCGAGGATGGCCCCGGTGGCCGCGCCGGGCCCGCCCGCCTCTGATGTGGCCCCTGATTCCGCACGCTCCTAGGCGACGGGCGATGCGGCGCACCCCATTGGCGTGAGCCAGCCCAGTCGGGCTTGACCCCTCCCGCTGTCATAGCAGTCGATACAGTCGTCGACGAGCGCGGAGATCTGCTCATGCGTCAGGGCGCTCGTATCGCCGACTCGCTTCCCATCCTGCCCCCAGGACGACTCCATGGGGGCGCGTCCCAGCAGCACGCCTTCCGCGACATCGACTGGTCGGCTCCCAGCGGGCCTTTCGTGGGGGGAGCGTGCCGTGCAATGGGCTCCCCGGCCGCTGCGTGACCAGGCGTCGGGAGGCAGACTGGCGCCTTTGGGTTGGTCGTGTGTGTCCAGCACGAGCCGCCCCTCCATGGAGTCCGACGCCACGTGGGCGAGGACCACGCCAGTCTCGTAGTCGATGATGCCGGACGGGCAGCCGAACCCGTCTCGCCCAGGCAGACAGGCTATGCCCGTCGAGACGGCCTTGGGCGGCCCACCGCGCATGGAGCCGCGGTCCACGGCATTGGGTGCGACCTCGCGCCTCCCCTCCTTCGGGGACTCCATCCGACGGAGCCGTGCCTTGCGCTGGCGCTCGATGGTGCATGCGTTCGTCCTTAGGCGGCCTGCTGCAGACAATCTGCGTGGTGCCCGCCCTGTCCACCGTCTCAGGCGGCGACAGGCGCCCCCGCCCCCTTCCGTGGGTCTCCCGCTTTCCATCTCGCGGGTCCCTTCCCTCCGGCCCGGCGCCGATTCGCGCCTTTCCCGAAAACGCAACCTGGTGTGTGGAATATGGGATCCCAATCACAAGATTACGCCGTTCGCCAGAACTCGCCCTTGCGTTTTTCGGGGGGGGGGGGTAGACTCAGCGCATCGGCATGTTAAAGGCATCGCCTTGCCCAGGAGCCACCTCCGAGAGCGGGGGGGAGACAAGTGGGAAAGCATACGTCTGGCATGCGTGCAGACACAGCAGTCCACTGTACGTGAGCTTGCGGCATCGAGGTAGAAATGGGTCACTATGAGTAGTGGGCAGAGACAGACGAGGCACCATGTATGGTTTATTTTGCTTATGGTGATGGCGCTGTTCGTATGCCAGGGCGTGGCCATCGCATCGGCCTCTAGCATGCCGGATACGGCGAGCCTACAGGATGCCGTTGCGAGCCAAGGCACCACTGGCGGTGACGTTGCCACCCCTGCACAGCTCGCAAGGCATACGGTGTGCTTTGATGCCAATGCGGCAAGCGACGGATCCATGGAGGACGTCGTCGCCACGAGCGAGGGCACCGGTGGCACCTGGTCGCTTGCCTTGCCTGCATGTGGCTATACGCGCCCGGGCTATAGGTTTGTGGGATGGTCCACAACGGCTGATGGCGCTGACGTGAAGGACGATGCAGCCACCGAGCAGAACGAGGCCATGCCTGCCATAGCCGTGCCCGACAAGGCAGTGCTCAACGGCTGGAGCTATAGCCTTCAAGAGAACGGGCAAGACGCGACGGTGGCCCTTTCGGATGCCGTCAAGGATGATACCCTTACGCTGTATGCCCAGTGGACGCCTGAGGACGAGAGTGCAGCCGCTATAGGTCCAACGAGCGATCAAGCGGTTGGCGTGCCTGGTACGGGCATGGCGCCACTATCTACCAGAAGGCTCGCCTCGTCTCCCAATGCCCTTGGGTCAGATACGAGCTCCCATTTCCACGCCACTATCACGTCGGGCAAGACCTCCTATTCCGCCGGGTCGACGGCAATCGTCTCGGTCAAGTATGACATCGACCTCAACTCGGTCCACGAGGACGACTACGTGACCGTGCGCATTCCGCAGGATATTGCGAAGAGCGTGCGCATAAGCGTCTCACCCCAGCACTTCAAGCAAGTGGTGGACAATGGTGACGGCACCTACAGGCTGGTGTTCGGCCCCAACGCCGAGGCCTCGCTCACAGGATCGTTCTCGGCCTTCGTGACCACAGCCGACGTTACCACGGAGACCTCGGACGATATCGAGGTGGGGGGAGATGCCCTGCGCATCACGGTCATCCCTACAGGTAGCGCCGGCGGGACCTCGGGCACGTACACCGATGCCATCATGAAGGATGCGATGGACAACGGGGGCAAGGTCCAGTACGGCGACTATGACTACTCGGAGGGGCGGGGCAACAACGCCGCCCAGACAGGAGTCTATGACTCGACAAGCGACCAGAGCCTCAAGTACCGCCTGTACGTGAATCAGAAGATGGCGTGGATGCACGACGTCACCGTCGTGGACACCCTTCCTGACGGCATGACCTTCGACACCTCCCATGCCATCGAGGTTGTCTATAAGGACAACCACGCTCCGGTCGATCCGGGCCAGTACTCGGTGTCCGCGGAGGGCAACAGGCTCACCTTCAGCCACCCCGGCTTCTTCTATCGCTCCATCCAGATCAACTACTGGGTCATCGCCAAGGGCGGAGAGAACGTCAAGTACACCAACCGTGCCGAAATCAACTACAAGGACACCAACAACAAGACCTATCAGGAGCATCGCAACTACGTCCTCCAGGGGAATAACTACAGTGCCGCCAGCGGTGAGAAGAGTGTCGACAAGACGGTCGTTTCGCAGGACCCTGCCGACCAGTGGGTCACCTACACCTTCAAGTTCTGGAACAACAATGGCTTCCAGGAAGGCGAGATCAAGCTCGACGACCAGCTGCAGGACAGCCGGGTGAAGTTCCTGTATGCCGAGAGCAACGACAAGTTCGACGTGAGCTATGACCCCGATGCGCATATCGTGCACATACGGAACAAGCAGCCTATCAGTGGCGATGACACCGAGTACGTACGGTTCGTCGTGGACTTCACTGACGTGCCCGACGGCACCACTGTGTATAACAGCGTCAACGGTGGCAACACGACCAAGACGCTCAAGATGCCCTCGGTCAAGTTCCATGCGACGAAGACGGTGGATGGTGCGGTGCCGAGCGTCTCGCTGGACGGGAAGTTCAAGTTCCAGCTGCTCGACGCCGATGGAAACGTGCTCCAGACAAAGGCCAATAGTGGTGGGGACGTCACCTTTGACGCCATCGAGTACAAGGAGGAGGACCTCGGCAAGACCTTCACCTATACCGTCCGGGAGGCCCAGAGTGATGACGCAGATGTGGCGAACGCCTACCAGCTCGACGAGGCGACGTATACGGTGCAGGTCGTTCCCACCAACACGACGGATGCCCAAGGCAAGGAGGCCGTGGTCGCCACGCCTGTCATCACAAAGGATGGCTCATCCGTCGACACCATGAGCTTCGACAATACGTCAAAGACAGGAAGTCTCGGCATCTCCAAGGCCGTAGAGGGAGCCACGACGTCTGCCCAAGGCAAGGACTTCCACTTCAAGCTGTCCCTCAAGGACGGCAGTGGCAACCCGCTGCCAGGAAGCTACCCCTACGCAACGTACGATGCGCAGGGCAATGCGGTGGGCGGCGCTTCCGGGCAAGTCGGAGACGGCGGCACGGTCTCCATGAAGGACGGTCAGCACGTCGTGCTCGCCAATCTCCCCGCCAACGCGACATACGAGGTGCAAGAGATTGATGTGCCGGATGGGTTCACGTTGGCCTCCTCGGGAGGCACGACAGGGACGATAGCACTGGGGGATTCCTCTGAGGCATCGTTTACGAATGCATATGGGACGAGCGGCAGCATCAGTCTGGAGGCCACCAAGATACTCAAGGGTGCCTCACTGGCCGATGGGCAGTTTGCCTTCGAGCTGAGAGACGCCGAGGGGCATACGCTGCAGACGGCCCATAACGACGCGAATGGGATGGTTGCCTTCTCGCCCATCAGCTACTCCGCATCGGATGACGGTAAGACCTTCACGTACCGGATTGTCGAGGTGAATGATGGTCAGCCTGGCGTGACATATGATACGCATACGTGCCTGGTGGAGGTTGCAGTCGCCGATGATGGCACAGGGAACCTTACGACCACGACAACGTACAAGACGGATAGCCTGTTTGGCCTTGATACCTCAAACAACACGTTTACCAATACGGCTGCGAGTGCGTTGCCCCAGACGGGCGGCAATGGTCTCGGCTGGCCAATAGGTCTGGGAACCCTTGTTCTGGTGACGGCGCTGGTCGTGTTCTGGAGAAGAGATGGCCTCGGCTGGCTTGACTCGCTCAAGAAGGGAGATGACGAGTGATGACGCATGCTAGGCAGCGGGGCCTCGTGGGGCGCATCATGGCTATGGCCGTACTGGTCCTTTCGGTAGCGGCCCTGTCTTGCATGGGATTCACTCGGCCTGCATTGGCTGAGGAAGCACCAACACTTCGGGTCAATTCGAGTTCCGAGCATTCCTATACGGCATATTGCCTGCTATCGGGAACGGCCGATGGCAATTCGCTCGCGAACCCCTCCTTCGATGGTGCCATGTCGGGTGCCTTCTATCAGGGTCTGACCGCCATGCCGGAGTGGCGGGATGCGAGCCAGAGCGCCTCGGACCCCCGCATTGTGCGCAATTGGATCGGAGAGCAGGTCGCCGAGGATAGCGACTTCTCCTTTGCCACTCGGTTGAGGGGCCTTGCCGAACAGAGCGGCTCGACGGGCGTGTCGCTTAACGCAAACGAGGACGTCCCCCTCCATCAGGGGTATTGGCTAATCGTCGGTGACGGCACGGTACCAGTCTGCGCTCTGGTTGGTCCAGGGGCCAACACAGTCAACGAGAAGCCCTCGGTCCCCTCGAGCAGCAAGGAGGTCGCCAAGCGGCAGGGTGACGGCTCGATAGGGGACTACTCCGACTCCGTCACGGCTGGGGTTGGCGATACGCTGCACTACCGCATCACGGGCACGCTTCCTGTGAGCTATGGCAGCTATGACACCTACCTGTACCGCTTTGCGGACACCATGGATGCCAGCATCGTCGTCAGGACGGAATCCATACGAGTGAGGGTCCTTAAGGCAGACGGCACCGAGAAGGCTGACCTTACCGACAGGTTTACGATTTCGTCCCAGAGTACGCCTGAAGGGGGTATGTCTTTGGTTGTCTCCATCGATAACCTCAAGGGCGTATATCCAGGGTACGTGCAGGGCGATTCGGTCGTGCTCGAGTACGATGCGACACTTGACGTCTCGAAGGCAACGATGGGGTATGGGAGTCCCAACAAGAACGCTGCCCATATCGAATACACACGTGACCCTTCCGCAGAAGGAGTGGGTAAGACAGAGGACCATGGGACGAATGTCTATTCCTTTGAGCTGAGGGTGCGCAAGACGTCGTCGCGCGATGCAGACACGGTGCTTGCGGGAGCCGAGTTCGTCGTCCAGAGAAGCGACGGGAAGTATCTCACGGCAGGTGACACGTGGTCGGATTCGCAAGATGGCGCCAGGCGCTTCGTGACCGATTCGGACGGCATGATCTATGTCCGCGCACTTGGCTTGGGTGACTATAAGCTCATCGAGGCCAAGGCTCCCGGGGGCTATCAAACCCTAGGCGCACCTGTCGATGTGTCGCTTAGCGGGGATAGCGCACGGAAGAGCTTGGCCGTGCTGGCCGCCAGCCAAGCGGCGGCCGTGGAGGACGTCAGCGCCTCGGCGGGACATGCCGTCGTCCAGATCAAGAACACTCCAACGGGAGAGACCCCTCCCGGTGGCCCCACGTGGCCACCGATGCCAGAAGGCGTGTCTGGCCTACTGCCGCAGACGGGAGACCTTCCGTATCTCTTTGCCGCTGCCACATTGCTGATAGCAGGTGTGTTTGCAGTTGGAATGGGTGTAAGGGCTCGAAGGCATGCAAGGGCGGAGACGCCTGAGCATGCTGGGTCTTCCACTGAAGCCGCAAGTAGCGGAAAAAGGGCATAGTGCCCGGAAAGGTGAGGAACATGGAACGCAAAGGCATTGCAAGAAAAGCAGTAACCGCGGGTATCGCTGCCGCGATGGCTCTCTCGATGACCTTTACGCCGGTAGTGGCTCTTGCCGCTCCCGGTGTGACGGGACAGATTACCGTCACTGCCAATTCAGGTGACAATGCGAGCACCAAATACAGCGCCTACCAGATCTTTGCGGGGGATGTGACTGATAGCGGCGGCAGCAAGACGGTTGCCAACATCGCCTGGGCGAGCGACGGCGTCCGCACCGCGGTCGTAAACGCCATCAAGGCCGAGGACAGCTCGTATGCCGACCCGACCGACGCCTCCGCCTCCGCACAGCAGGCTGCGGAGTTCATCAACTCGCACATCACGGGCACCAGCGACACGACCATCCTCGACAATGCGAGCTTCGGAAACAAGCTTGCCGACGCCGTCGACGGTATCGCGGACAAGACCACGGTCACCCCGGGCACAGCGGCATCCCTCCCCGAAGGTTATTATCTGATTGTCACTGCCGACGTGGCCGGCAAGGTTGACCAGAACGGCACCTCGCCCATCTTCGCGATTGTCGGCGGGTCTGCCGTCACGGTCAAGGAGAAGACGACCGTCCCGACCGTCGAGAAGCAGATCAAGGACGACGATGCGGCGGAGTTCGGCAAGGCCGCCTCGTCCGAGCTGGGTAAGAAGCTCGACTATCAGATCACGGGCACCGTCGCCTCCAACCTCGCGACCTATGACACCTACTATTACGCCTTCAAGGACACGCCCTCCGCTGGCCTCGACATCGACCAGGGTACCATCCGCGTGGCCATCGACGACACCGAGGTGGCCCCGAGCAGCTATACCGTAGCGGCTGCGACGGGCTCCCTCTCCGTCGAGTTTCAAGACCTGAAGGCGGCCAAGGGCACCAATGGCGCACCGATTAGTGTCAGTGCCACGTCCAAGGTCGTCCTCACCTACCAGGCATCTCTCAATGCGAACTCTGTCATCGCCTCCCAGAACAACCCCAACGAGGTGCACGTCGAGTATTCCAACAACCCCAACACCGATCAGCATGGCTCCACCAAGCCCGATAAGGTCAAGGACTACACCTACAAACTGGGCCTTGTGAAGAAGGACAAGCAGAACCAGGGTCGTACGCTTTCCGGCGCAAAGTTTACCCTGCAGGTCAAGAACGCCAACAACACGTCGGGCGACAACGGCAAGTATGTCCAGGCGGACGGGTCGCTCGGTGACACCGCATACGAGTTCACCACCGGGAACGATGGCACCATCTCCGTCAGCCACATCGACGCGGGCACCTATACCGTGAAGGAGACCAAGGCACCGGAAGACTATGAGACCATAAGCGATTTCGATGTCACCATCACTGACAATGCAAAGGATATGACGACCGTCGATGACACGCTTACGCTGAGTGCAGCCTCCACGGGCAGCCAGGATGTCACGACCTCTGCCGATGCGAACACGGGAACCGTTACGATCGCGGTGAGCGATGTCAAGAACAACGGCCTGCCTCTGACCGGCCAGTCTGGCCTGATGGTCACCGTCATCGTCGGCGGCGCGATTGTTGCCGTCTCCGCTGTCGCCATGGCCAAGCGTAACAGGAGTGCAAAGGAGTAGCGTTTGGGTGGGGCGCAGGACAGGTCGATGATGTCCTAGAAGAAGGTGGAGAGGGGCTGACGCTAGCCCCTCTCCACATGTTCGTTTGAGCGTGCGCCGATGCTGCATGCGGGTCGGCACCCATGCGGCACATATGGGGTGTGCCGAGGTGGAGAGGGATATGTCAGCGCCGGGAGTAACACATGCAACAAAGCCCCCCATACTGCCCATCCTCGGGCTTCTGGTCGGCCTTGCCATCCTGGGAGCACCGATACTCACGGATCTGTATGCTCGTTGGGCTAACGCACGGGCGATTTCGTCCATGACGAGCGTCTCAGACGACCTCAACAGCCCAGCACGGCTGTCCTGCCTGGCCCATGCCTATCAGTACAACGCATCATTGGCGGGCGTCCCGTACCAGGGCATGAAGGAGACGGCAACGGCGGAACTGGCTGCTGACGCGGAGGCCCGTGGCGAGGTCACCGAAGTCCCAGACGTCGGCTCGGAGCCATCCGAGCAGCTAGATTATGAGCAGCAGCTGTCCTGCGGGCAAGATGCCGCGATGGCGTGGGTCGAGATACCAAAGATTGGTGTCGAGCTCCCCATATATCACGGGACGAGCGACGAGGCGCTGGCGGAAGGCTCGGGGCATCTGGAGGGCAGCAGCCTCCCTGTCGGCGGCCTATCAACCCATACCGTGCTGACTGCGCATTCCGGTACGCATACGCAACGAATGTTCGATGACATCCGTCGTCTCGATCCGGGAGACGTGTTCGTCATTCATACCCTCGGCACCTCATATGCCTATGAGGTCGATTCTTCGGAGGTCGTGCTTCCTGATGAGACCGAGTCTCTTGCGATCCAGCCTGGGAAGGACCTCTGCACGTTGGTGACCTGCACCCCCTATGGTGTCAACGACCACAGGCTGCTGGTCCATGCGCACAGGACGACAGGGCTTCCCGAAGCCCCCAGCGCAGGCGATGCCATAGAGGGGCTCCTTGGGATACGAACGCTGCCCTTCATACTGGCGGCTGCCATCCTCGTTGGGCTTGCTGCTGCCCATCACATGCTTCGGCGCAAGGGCTGCCGGCACGCGCCACGTCACATCGCCTCATGATGCCGCTCAGGATATTTCGATGCTCGCGCCTTCGCTTTTCTCCGCATCGCCTTTTCCGGCGCGCACAGCCCGCACGGTCCATAGGGACAATCTGGCAACAGAAAGCCGATAGTTCAGTGGGACTGTGGTGGGGGCCCTGGACTAGAACGGGGGCAGGAGGGGAGCCGCACGCACAGCATCGAGCAGAGGAGGATTGCGATGGGGGCGTCCGCCAGACTCGACCATGGCCATGCCGACACCATCGCAGAGCTGGGGTGCCCGACGGGGAGTCTGCCTGCGCAGCTGGCAGGACGAGTGCGGGAAGACAGGCGAGGCGCCAGGGGACGGGCTCGCGACCAACCAGGGGTGCGCCGCCATCCTCGGTAGTGTGCCGAATGACGCTCCTATTGTGGTGTGTCAAGAGGCATCTCGTGGCCCCTGCAGATCATTGCCCGTCCGTCGTGCCCCATGCGGCTGAGCGCGATGGTGTGGAGCGCCCGGTTCGCCTGACGGCTGCCCCTGCGGTTGAGCCGGTACCTGACGGCCCTGCCGCCCGGCGCCTCGATGGGCGCCGCCCCGCACAGCGACGCGAATGCCGCCTCCGACTTCATGTGTTCGGGATTGTCTCCCGCGGCGATGCCGAGAGCGGCCGCGGCGGGCGACTTGTATCCGGGCCTGTCCGCCGGGAACTCCCCGGTGAAAGCCGCCCTGCCCATGGCATCCAGCACGCAGGGCGCATGCTTGCCCTTGTGTGCCGGCGACTGCGCAGGCCATCCCGGGACCAGGCATGCGAGACCTCCGTCAGCCATGGGCGTCCCGTCGGCGGGCCGGACACAGCACTGGCGGGAGCGCTAGAGTCAGGTGGCCCAGTCCCTGGCGGTGCCCATGCTCCCATGAGGTCATGGCGGGCTTCTGGGATGCCCGCGGCAGGGCGTGGCAGGTCTTTTGCAGGCCAGTCTGCGGGACGGCGGTTGGTGTGTGGGTCAGCGTCCTGCCGCGAGCCAATGTTCTCGGGGCGTATGCCCTACAGCCGACCCTGCGCGAAATCCCCTGCCGAATCAACCGCGGTGTCATTGCCAGCGTTGGTGTAAGGGCGCGCATGGAAGGGAGTTTCCAATCTCGCGCGAGAGCGCACCAGGGCTGTTTTTGTTTCTAGTCACAAGAATCAAGATTTCTAGGTAATAAGCCTCTCACAACATGCTCCGG
>NZ_DBHHPX010000010.1:0-84706 GCF_057241865.1 Tractidigestivibacter sp. | reverse complement strand
CCTGGGGCTGGCAGCGTAGGAACCAGGTCCAAATTAACCGCCGCAGTCCCAAACCGAAAGTCAGGCTTGACTAAACACACCTGCCGGCGGGCAGGGGGAAGGGCCAGCGGACGGATACCGGGCCCGGCCTCGTCCCGCCGCCCGGGGAGGGCACCGAGGCTCACCACGCGTCCGGGTCGTGCGAGGGGCGCAATGCGATGACGTGCCGGGGAGGCGCGCCTGACCCGTACGCCGCTGCGGACGCGCGTTCCGGCGAGGCGTGGCGCCCCGGGCACTGCGCACGCTATGCTGCATTGACGTCATGGGGGGGGGAGGGATAATCGAAAACGGCGAGGGAACGGTAGCGCGAGTGACAGCAATGCGGTCGCGACGATGACGACGAGACGGTAACGCGACCGACGATTTTTACATTGACTTCATCATTTGCTTGGTACGGATATCCGTTACCACCCCCGTTCGCTGGCAATTAAGCAACGAGTCTGCCCCTCAAGCGCCCAAACTATGGCAGTTCATATGCGAGAGATTCTGGATGGGCACCCGTCTCAACGACGGTTTTCTCATGCGAGCAGAACTGCATATTCCATTCGATGGAACAGTTGACCAGATGGGGGGGGGACGTAACGGTCCAGATTATCGGACCAAGCGAGAAACACACCCCTTATTACGCGAAAGATTCCTGAGTTTTATGGAAGACGGTTCGAAAGCTCGCAGCTGGAGACTGCTCAGCTTTTTTTCCGACTCATACGCGAATCCATTTGCAATGGCATCCCCAATCGGCATCCCGAAGAAACGGATGCTTAGGTGCGAGCGTACGCATCAATCGCGAGGCTGGTGGAATAGTTCCTAGCCGGGACCCCCTATGAATATAGCGAGCCGACGGGACTCTATGTCCGACTGTACCTAACCCACGTTGTCCCACAAGAGGGCCTTTGCTTCATATCAGGGAGTCCCGGCCACCTTGCCCTAACATTGTCTAATTCCGTGGCTATCGGAAGACTTTTTCCGCCACCACCTGCCCACCACAGATATGAAAGGACGCTCCCCCCTTGAAGCTCCGCGGGGAGAGCGACAAGTTCATCAAGCTACGTGACCATTGAACCAACCAGCTCTGACTTCCTCAGACAAGCCCCAAAGCGACCAAGACGACTCCCAAAGCGAGAAGTCCGAACATCACCGCAGTTCCAGAGATACCCTTCTTCAAGAGCTTGTAGCACCCCAGTGTCAGCAATGCGGGAAGCAGGCAAGGGCAAACTTGATCAATGATGTCCTGGAGCACTACCTGCGCACCGTTGATGTCTATCGTTGCTCCAAGGCTCAGCACCACCATCGAGGGAATCATGGCCCCAATGACGACGAGGCCCATGATTCTCGCCGCCTCGGTCAACCTGTCAAGGGTTCCGTCAGCAGAGACGCGCTCGAGGAACTTGCCTCCACCCGCATAGCCGATCTTGAACCCCCACCGTCTAACAACCTCGGAGGGGATTACGTTTATAAGGGCGTAGAAGATGGGGCCAAAGACGTTTCCAGCCACAGCCATGGGAGCGCCGACGCCAGCACCGATTACCCTGAAGGTGCCCCAGAAGAAGCTGTCGCCGATTCCCGCTAGCGGACCCATGAGCGCAGCCTTCACCGAGGTTATCGAGGAGGAGTCGTACTCGCCCGGATTGCTGGCGTTCTCCTCCTCCATCGCGCACGAGAGCCCGATGATGAACGGACTCGTGCTGGTGGCGCAGTTGAAAAACTCGAGATGCCTTTTGACTGCCTGGTTGAGACCCTCCTCGTCATCCTTGTACAGCTCCCGGAGCGCTGGCAGCATCGTGTAACAGTATCCCGTTGACATCTGCCTCTCGTAATTGAAGCAGCTGAGCAGCTGATAGTGTCTATTAAAGACCTTACGGAGGGTGCCCTCGCTAAGCTTCTTCTCGTCCGCCATGGTTAGAGCTCCTCACTGTCATCGTCTACCCCACTGGTAGTAGCAGCCATCTCGAGAACGTTACCGTTAGCGCCTCTGTCGCTCAGCTTGTAGTAGATAAGTGCGATAACGGCGCCGAAGAACGCGGCACCCAAGGTGTCGACCTTCAGAAACGTAGCGAGTCCAAAGCCCAGGAAAAGGAACGCGCCAAACTTCTTGTCCCAGGTAAGTTGGATGAGCATCGCAATACCAAGGGCGGGAAGGATGTTGCCGGACTGAGCAAGGCCGTCCTGAATCACGGATGGAATCATGTCAACGAAGGACGTGATGAGCCCTGACCCCAGGACAAACCCCAAGAAGACGGGCACGAACTTGAAGAGGAAGTAAACTATCGCTCCGCCCCAGTTGCAGAGCTCGATACCGCGATAGTCCCCATTTGCAGCACACTTATCCGCTCGGTGGGCGAAGAACGTATTCACCACGGGAGCGGCGATGTCACAGAGCTGAGCAACGACGGCAATGGGAATCGCCAGCGCAAGCGTTGTCTCATAGGATGCCCCCGTGCTGATAGCAAGCGCTGTAGCCAGGGCTGAACCAACGACAACGTTGGGCGGCGTCGTGGTCCCAATACCATTCAGGCCCATCCACACAAGCTCGAGCTCGCCGCCAATTGCGAGCCCCATTCCTGGATTCCCCATCACCAGGCCAACCAGCGGCCCGATGATTATCGGTCTGTCAAGCATGTGCTGGCCACCAATGCGGGACTCCATGTAAACCGCCGCAGCGATCAGCGCGACGAGAAAACCTTGTAGCGCTTGGCTCATTGCTCCCCCACTCTCCTCAACAGCGGTACGCTCACAATCAACGTGCTTCTCGATTTGGCGCCGTTACTTCTCGAAGGCCTTCCCCATATCGGAAAGCGAGGCCTTCTCTAGGGCTGGATTTGCCTGGCAGAAGACGTCGACGCCCACTTGGGCCAACCTCTTGGCCGCCTCGTACTCCTCTTTGCTTACGCAGACCCCCGGGATGACGAGCTTGTACACCTCACCCCCTTTCTTGACGATTCCCACAGTCCCGATGTCAAGGGCCATGAACTTGTGGCCCGCATCCAACAGCAAATAGACGCGCTCCGCGTCCTCCACGGATGCGGTGATCAGGAGAATTCTTTTGCCGTCGTTGATTGGGTTGTTCAACGCCTTCGCTGCCGACTCGACTGATTTGACGAACAGCTTGACTCCCGCCGGCTTCGCGAGACGCATCGTCTCCTTCTTGAAACTGTCGGTTGCTGCTTGGTCGTTCGCAACGAGAATGGTCTCGGGCGCCACGCTCGACGTCCACGCGACCGCAACCAGCCCGTGTATCAGTCGGTCATCTGCCCTTGCCAATGCAATCATCTTTCTGCCTCCCCTTGATGCGTTGAAACTCTTGTCCACTTAATCCAGATGCGCGAAGGCAATGCGGTTTGCGGGCTTGTCCCTCGTGTTGATACCTGCGGCAATGCAGTTGCGGGCTGCCGTGATGTAAAAGGGAAGAATCATGGCTATGGGGCTCAGCTCCTCGGGAAAGTCGCCGGTTAGGCAGAGCGCCTTGTCACCAAACTCTCCGAGATGCGGGCCAGAAGTAATCACAAATACGTGGTCGGTAATCTGGTTCTTCTTGAACCAGGCGAGAAACACCGGGATGCGCTCGAGACCCTCACCGGCAGGCGCAACAAAGAAGACGAACGTTTCTGCGTCCAACGCGTAGTGCGGACCGTGAATCATTTCTTCAAGCTCATAGCCACGCACTGGCCTTCCAAATGTTTCGGTGAGCTTGAGTTCTGCCTCGTCAGCGGTGCACTCGTTAATTCCGTACGAGCAAACATATGCCCTCCGAAGCGACTGGAGCTCCCCGGCGTGCGCGGAGTACCATCCCTCTGCCTGCTCGAGTAGCCCGTCGAAATCCTCCGAAAGTCGCCTCGCGGATTCATGCCGTGAAAGGTATTCGCTCTCATCCAGAGTCCCATTCATGCGGCCCAGCTCGAGTGCAATGAGATAGCCCTCGAAGAGCGTCGCGAGGTACCCACGGGTCTCGACGTGTACAACCTCATGACCAGTAAAGAGGCGAACCGCATGGTCTGCCTCGGCCACCACGGGGCTATCCAGGACGTCGGTGAGCGCCGCGGTCGTCGCGCCGACCTTGCGTGCCCTGCGCAGCACGTCTATCGTCGAGACGCTTGTGCCGGACTGCGAGACGCCAACGTAGAGGACCTGGCTCGCCTGGTACCCGGAGCAGGCAACATCAACCTTTGGGTCGGACCGAGTGGGGTACTCTGCGTATGCCGCGGTATGGGAGAGACGCCTGATCATCTGTGATATGTAGAGGGATGCGTTATAGCTGGTACCAGAGCCAACGAGGTGAATCTCTTTGATGTCGTAGCCCCCGACCACGCCTCGAAACGGCGAGAGGAACGCATCCTCGTTCTCCAGAACATTCCGGAGTGCATTCCCCCCATCGTGGATGTAGCCAATCATCGTAGGGTCTTTGAGCTCGGTAATCATCGTGCCTCCAAGATTGTCTAGTCTGTTATATGTATGTATATACATTTATAGTTAATACTACGCAAGGGTCTTTTGCGTCATTCCACAAGCGGCGTAAATTTTGAGATGGACCATGGCATATAACGGTATATACATTAACTGTTGTGAAACGCTTTTGTTACGTGCTAATGTCATAGCGTCCAATGTGGCTTTGTACCGCAAGGGCAATGGAGGAGCAGTGTCAGCGAAGCCAAAATATCAACAGGTCGAGGAGTACATCCGAGGCCTCATCTCAACCGGCAGAATCTCCGTTGGCGAGAAGATTCCAACAGAGCAAGAGCTTTGCAACCGGTTTGGCTTCTCGCGAATGACCATCAACAAGTCTCTCAACAACCTTGCTGGCAGTGGCTATATCTCGAGGGCCCCCGGAAAGGGAAGCTTTGTCACGGCACAGCACGTTAGGAAGAGCCTCCTTGCAGCAGAAAGCTTTACCGAAGACATGGCACACATTGGGATGAAGGCCGGGTCAAGGCTGCTCAGCTATGAGGTCCTGCCTGCATCAGAATTTCAAGTCGCTTCCCAGAAGCTGGGCTGCGCCAGCGAGGAACTCATTCACCACTTTGTGAGGCTACGCACCGGGGATGGAAAGCCAGTCGCCCTCAGCAATACGTATGTCTCCGCTAAGGTCATCCCTGCCATAAGCGTCGAGGCACTCAACGAATCCTTCTATGCCTATGTTAAGTCCCTGGACATCCGTGTTGCCGGGTATGACATGGAGATTAGCGCAACCCTTCCCACGGAGGAGCAGCGACAGCTGTTGAGCCTCGATGACGTGGCAATCCTTCAGATGACACACGTGACGTACACAGAACGCGAGGGGCTGAGGGTACCGTTCGAGTACATCACTACGTACTACAACGGAGACCTGTATTCATACAGGTTTGAGATGTAGGCTCAGAGCGAATACCGCGAGAAGAGGCTGGCGATTCAGGGTCATTAATCACCGCTGTTGTCGGCAATGGGAGCCTCCGCATCACATGTCGGCTTGTCCATCCTCGGTAGTGTGCCGAATGACGCTCCTATTGTGTGTCAAGAGGCATCTCGTGGTTCCTGCAGATCTCGGAGAGGGGCATCGAGCACCTGTTCCCGAAGCTCGTAGTGCTTCCTCGCCTCCCGCTCGACCTCGCTGGTCCCGATGGGCTCGGTGCCGAGCCTCGCGGCGCACCTCCCCCTGGGCGAGGTGCGCCGCCACCCGCCTCGGCCTGAGGGTCCTGCCGTCCTCGTGAGCCCTGGCGCCCGGGCTCACGAGGGCGTAGCGGGCCTCCCTGGCGATGCACCTCCTCAGACACCTCGTGGTCTCGCGCTTCGATCTGCCCTCGGCTGTCCTCTTGGAGACGTAGGTGTGATGCCCTTCTAATTGTCAAGCCGTTCTCAACGTGCGGCTCTGGGCGACGGTGTCGTAGCGGGGCTCGCATGCGACGTGTCATCTGGCGCATCATGTCGCCCCGGGCCTGGGGTGTCCCCCGGACGTCTCGCGGGCGACATGGGCGCGGGTCCCCTCGCCCGCCCCCAGCCCTCCGACGGCGACGGTGCGTGTCGCGCCGTCTGCGTCGGGCCCCTGGCGCCACCCCACGCGGCATCGCGGACGGCGGCTCGTCCCCGGGCCCCTCCCGTCTCCCACGGTAATCACCAGCTGGGCGGCGGCCTGCGAGCCGTCGCGCTCCTCGGGCCAGACGTCCTCGACCCTCCACTCCGGGCCTAACCCTATCGGCCTCTCGAGAAGCTGCGCCAGCATCCCGACCTGGAGGTCCATGCAAGACCCCCGATTGGCGTCACCGCCAGATGCCCCTATCGTACCGTTTGGGGGCGTCGAGGCCGGCGGGCGTTCGGCGTGCTAGCCACCAGAAATTTCAAAGAGCCCAAAAGTCTGTACCGCATCACTCTGGCAAGCATCTTTGACGCACTGCTCAACGACACTATAGAGGACATCGACATACTCGTCGAAGCTCAGGTTCACCTCGGGACGAGGTTTGGAAACCATCTCCTTGAGCCTGCTCATCATGCCAGAGAAGTCCATGATCTGCTCCATTACTCCAGATTGGCGTGGCGGTCCTTGACGTCTCTCTCGGTCCACCCCATGCGTCCCATGATCTCGAGTGCAACTATGTCTCCGAGGAGAAAGAGCTCCTGCTCGACAAGGGTAGACATGGGCTGCTTGGACGCGTACTCCTCGGGACCCGCAAACTTGGTTCTGCCACGGAGCAGGAGCCTCTCCGACGCGAGCGAATCGATTGTGCTCTCGGGCGTGCATCCAATGTAGAAGACGTCGGCGCCCTTCTCGCGCGCGATGCGACCTATCTCGGCAGGGAGCTTGCTCTCCCCAGAGCTTGAGCCGATAAGCACGAGGTCGTGCTCGCGCACGGGCATCTCGGTCTCATCACCAACATAGTTGATGTCAATGCCCAGGTGCTTGAGTCTCTTGACCCACGCCTTGAGCGAGATGAGCATGCGTCCTACAGCCATCACGAGCACACGGCGACCGGGTACCAAAAGCTCGTCGACCAGGCCATCGAGCTGCCCGTCGTCAATAGACGGGAGGGTATCGCCAAGCTCCTTGAGGACGAGCGCCGTCGACTCCCTGCCGGACATCACTCGGCCTCCGGGACGTACATGGCTTTGCAGATGAGAATCGAATGGTCGTTGATGCCCGAGCAGAGCGCGGGAAGACCATCCAGCGAGCTCTTGTGTGTGATGAGATCGGTGACCTGCACCTTTCCTTCATCAAGCATGCGCACGGTATAGTGCCACTCGTTGATGGGGGTATCTGCGTAGTGGGAGTTCCAGATACCCTTGAGATTCAGCTCCTTGCGCAGAATCTGGCTGTGCCGCGACAGCTTGATGGTGGTGTCGCTTGCCGGGTTACCCATCAGCACAATGGTCCCGAAGGTGCGCATGCACTCGATGGCCTGCCCTAGGGCTGCGCCAGTACCCGTACCCTCGATGGCAACGTCGAAGCCCCTGCCGTTCGTGAGCTCGCGGACGCGCTCGACGAGGTCGACCTCCTTGGAGTCGATGACCTCGCACCCATGCGTACGGGCAAACTCGCACTTCTCCTCGACGATCTCGGAGAGAACCACCGACGCCCCAAAGAGCTTGGCCCAGCGGGCGGCCATGATACCAATGGGACCCGCGCCCATGACGAGCACGTTCATGCCTGCGGTGACCCCGCCCCTCCTCACGGCGTGCTGCGCAACTGTGCACGGCTCGGTCATGGCAAGGGCCTCACAGGGCGTATCTGGGTTTGTCGAAGGGACAAAGTGCCAGGCCGAGGGAATAAGGCAGTACTCGGCGAAGCCGCCATCGCTTCTCGACCCAAGGTAGTCGTAGTCCTCGCACATGGCGTAGTTTGCCGAGAGGCATGGGTCACACTTCCTGCACGGTATGCAGGGGAATATCGCACCGCGCCTCCCGACGAGCGACTTGTCGGCACCCTCCCCTACCTCGACGATGGTGCCGCCGAACTCATGCCCGATGGTGAGCGGGTAGCGCTGCTTGCTGGTGCCAAGCTTGAAGATCCTCGGGATGTCAGACCCGCAGATCCCGCAGCCCTCCACCTTGAGCAACAACTGCTCGCCGACAGGCTTGGGTATCGAGACCGAGTCGGTTACGAATTCGCCAACGCGATGGAGCCTGCATGCCTTCATCGTTCCTTCGTGGTATGCAGATGGCGAGAGGTATCGAGAGAAGTCCATATGTGCGTCATTCCCATCTATCGAAGTCGTTTTAGCTCGCTCGCAGTCGCCTTCGCGCATGGAATGGGGTGGCTTACTTCTCGAGCAACCCCTCGACGCTCACGGCGTTGTTCGCGGGCACGATCCTAATTTCAACTTTGATGCTCTTAGCAACGAGCTCCCTGAAGATCTTCCGCTCCTCGGGCGAGACGGCGATGTTCTTGTAGAACTTCTTCCTGCCAGCAGACATGCCCATGCCGCCAATGTTCACGAAGTCAATGTCGACTCCCGCGTCAACCAGGCGCTTGATGGTGAGTGGGAATTTCACCAGCAGGATGGTCTGCTGGGCAAGCCCCTCCTTGAGCTTGGGGGCTGCGTCGTCCACCGAGAGCGTCTCGATGGTCGTTCCCTCGGGGAGCAACAGCTGGAACATCTTAGTCATGAAGAAATCTTTGCTCACCTGGTCGTCCACAACCATGATGTGGGCGCACGACGGGAATTGGTGAATCCACGCCGTCATGACCTGACCGTGGATAAGGCGGTCGTCGATACGGGTAAACACAAGATTCTTCACGCTCATGGCACTGCTCTCCTCTGGTTGTCTGGCCAATCTTTACGCGCAAGGGGCACGTGGCTGCTACGCTCAGCCAATCTGAGCCTGGTAGTCCCTGTAGTTCTCGGCAAACTTGCTCGAGCCTCCCTGGATGAGCGAGGACGTGCCCACGACAAAACCGGTGGCACCCGCCTCGTGCATGCGCTTGGCGTTCGCGGGCGTAGTGTTGCCGTCAACCACAATACCTATGGGGTGATTCGCTCGAGCCGTTATCTCTGCAATCCTGTGCAGCTTATCAAGGTGATTGGGAACCATCTTCTGCCCGGCAAAGCCCGGGCTCACTGCCATGACCATGACAAAGTCGAGCATGTCGAGGCACTCCTCGAGGTAGCTCACGGGCACTCCCGGACTAAGGGCGAGACCTGCGGAGACGCCCACGGCGCGAAGGCTCTCGAGCAGCCGGTACGGCTGAATGCAGACCTCGGGGTGGAAGCTGAGCGAGTCCCCCTTGCGTAGATCGAAGTACGGGACAAATCGCTCTGGCTCCGTTGCCATGATGTGGACATCCATGGACAAATTAGTAAGCTGACGGATAGCCTTAAAGTCCTCCGCTCCAAGCATGATGTTGGGCACATAGTGGCCGTCCATCACGTCAAAGTGTATCCCCGCAACACCAGTCTTCTCGAAAGCACGCACATATGCCTCAAGATCCCATGGCTTGCAACACATGACCGAAGGGTAGATGTCCACATCCTTCTTGCTGCTCATGATTTGCTCCCTGAAGAGCCCTTCCCCATGGGCAAAGACTCATATACTTGTACCGTGCCCTCGTTGCGGTGCAAGCGCAGCGGGGACTAGGTTAGCGTGCCCTCCTGTCCCGATTGAGACATTGGTGTGTGGACAGGAGGGCACCCGCGAACATTAGATGCGCCCAGAAGCTTCCCAACGCGTGGCTACAAACTGGAAACTAGTACAGACCCATAAGGGCCTTGATGCCAACGAGTGCGAAGCCAACTGCGAAGACGATGAGCACCATCGTCAAAGGCTTTACCTGCTTCTTGGACAGAAGAGCCCAGGTTCCCAGAACCACAAGGAGCGGAAGTAGGCCCGGAAGCAGTGCGTCAAAGACGCCAGTCTGCAGGTTGAGCGAAACGGTACCAAGTTCGTTGGTCCAGTCAAACTCGAGCCAAGAGAGGTCAAGCTTCACGTTGCCAACGGTCATACAGCCGACGACCATAAGGCCGACGATTGAGACTGCGTCGAGCACCCTGTTGATGATGCCGCTCTGAAGGAGGTCGACGATGGCGTCTCGGCCCTTCTTGTAGCCCAACATATACATGTTGTAACCGCACGTAAGCTGCAAGATCTTATAGCCAAGATCAAAGATGATGGGTCCAGCAAAGTTTCCCGCAAGCGCGAGCTGGATGCAGATGCCGGCGAGGATGGGATACGCAATTGACTGCGATACCGTATCACCAATCCCAGCCATGGGGCCCATGAGCGAAGAGCGCATGAGCATGATGTCATCCGCAGAAATGTCTGCTCCCTCTGCCCTCTTCTCCTCCATGGCGCAGGTAATGCCGTTGATGATTGTGCCCATCCACGAAGGTTCGGTGTTGTAGAACACCAGGTACTTCTTGAGTTCTTCTGCCTGCTTGTCCTCAGGATACAGCTTGCGAATGACGGGCACGAACGCATTCGTATTGCCAAGGCCCTGGAGTCGCTCGTAGTTGTAGCAGGTCTCAGACGAGTAGGTAAGCAACCAGTTCTTGACGAGCGTCTTCTTAGAGAGCGCCATTATGCCTCGCCCCCAGACAGCTTCTTGAAGCCATCAGACTGATAGTTGTAGAGCAGGATTGCGATAAGGGCGGCGATGAACGTGACCATCATCGTGGTAAGGCCCATGAACTCAGCAAACGCGAAGCCAAGGAAGAAGAAGGGCATGAGCTTGGGCTTGTTCAGGTACTGGAGCAGCATTGCGATGCCAAGTGCGGGCATAAGGCCACCGACGATGCCAAAGCCATCTACAATCCACTGCGGAAAGGTCTGGAACCACTCGCCAAACGGGGCTCCATAGAGAACCACGAGCATGGCGGGTATGCCATTAAGAATGAGCGATACAAAGAACGAAGGGATGTAGTTGCACATCCTCATAGCGCGGATGTTGCCCTTGTCCAGGTAGTTCTCTGCCATGTGGACCCACAGCGTGTTGATGGACATGTAAGCGGTCCACACCATGATGGTCACGCTGCCGAGAATGACGCCAACCGTCGTCGCAGAGTTCACATCAAGCCCAGAGACGAGCGCAAGTGCAGTGCCCACAGGACCGGCGAACTGCGGGTTACCCGGCATGGAGCCACCGGCGGTGATGAAGCCAACGTAGGGCAGGTTGATTGCCGCAGCAATCATCATGCCCTCGATAGGCTTGCCTAGTACGAGTCCTACGAGAAATCCTGACCACATCGGGTACAGCCAAGTCCTCGTAATGACATGGCTAAACCACCAAGTGCAGCAGGTCGTGATGAGCGCAACAAGAATTGCTTGTACAACCACTACTCTCACCTTCTACTAACACAACCCAGCAGATTTAACGCAGAAGCACAGCCTTCGGCAAGGCCTCGATTACCTCGGGCCCCCTTTCAACACTCGATTTTGTCGTTATTGCCTAGCCGAAGATCTTTTCCACTAGACTAACCATCCCTTGGCCTCCTGAAGAGAGCGCAGTTCGCTCGAGCTGCACGAGGCTTTGTGTATCTCTACTGTTCACCGACTCAATGAGCATGGGAAGATTGAGCCCCGTCACGCACCGAACTCTATCCGTTCCCATATCGTTCATGATGCGGGCGATACAGTTGCAGGGGGTGCCACCGAACAGGTCTGTGAGCACAAGGACGCCACTGCCCTCGGAGTCTTCGTAGAGGGAGTGGACCTTATTGGAGAGCTTGTCAAGAAATACGTCAGGTGCCTGTCCAATATTCAGCGACACCGTTGCATAGCCTTTTGTCTCACCCATGATAAGGGTAAGCGCCGACGTTATACCCTGAGCAAACTCACCATGTGTGACAAGCAAAATATTTACCATTTGATGATTCACCTCTCTTCCTTGCTCTTGTGGTGGTTCAGATAATATCCACATGTGATTTTGCAAGCCATAACTTCCCTACAAGCACGGTTGAGTGGTATTTTCACTTCGGTGAACGGTTGCGAAACGAAAGTAATGGAAAGCCACGTATGCTGTACATGCCGACATTCCTTGATTTCGCTGGTAAAATCGCTGCGTGCTGGCCGACGGCAGATTGTGGTACTACATATTCACGTTGTTTCATTCCTGTTAACGTATTCTCAACCATGCGTAACGTCTTGCCAACAACACGGGGCTTGGAGGCAGCCCAATGACAGACTCCAGACAGAGGATGACAGCCGAGGAGCGGCAGGAACGAATCCTCGATGCGCTTTCGCGAAAAAGCGAGGTGATGGTCTCTGACCTGAGCGCGGAACTTTCCGTCTCGACGGTGACCATACGGACCGACCTCACCGAGCTCGAGCACGAAGGAAAGCTCAAGCGCATTCATGGCGGTGCGGTTCCCATGCGCGAACTCGTGGTGCCGAGCCTTCCCACGCGCATCCGCAGGAACGTGAGGGCAAAGGACGCCATCGGGCTCGCCGCCTCCAAGCTGGTACGCGATGGCGAGACCATCCTCGTGGGGTCGGGAAGCACGACGCTTGCGCTCATCCGCAACCTGGACAAGAAGAGGGACGTCTCGGTGATCTCTGACGAGCCGGCAGCCCTCAACTACATCCAGCAGCACCTCCCCAAGACAACCCCCATCAGCACGGGCGGCATTCTCGGCCGAGGCTATCACCTCTACGGCCCCTACCTTACCGCATCGCTGGTAGGGACGCACGTGGACAAGGTCTTTCTCGGTGCGGACGGTTTCGAGAGAAGGCTGGGCTTCCTTGCCGAGAGGCAGGTGACCGCAGACGCAAAGAAGGAGTTCATGAAGCACGCCCGCAGCGTGATCATTCTCATGGACGCTACGAAGGCGGGAGCAAGCAGGCTCTTCGTCCCCTTTGCCATGCCCGGAAGCGTCGACCTAGTGGTCATGGACACCGATCCCGACGGCGTCGTGGCGGAGGCATCCCGCCTTGCCGGGGGACGCACACGCGTCATCGAGGCTGCGCGGTAGGAGTATTGCCCCCTATCGCCGTGGCACTCGTCGCCGGAGGTCGGGGCGTCTCGCGCGTCGCCGGAGGGCCCCATTTGAGGACAAACTTCACCATATCGGGCTCTCCAGCGACTATTTGAGTCACGTCCATAAAGTGGTGTAAATAGCAGTGGCGGGCCAGAGGTCCGCCCTCCAAGTAACATTTGCAACCGCCAGAGAACAAAGAGACTTGGAGGAACGGGCATGGCCCAGATCAATGTCACCCTCGACCAGGACGAGATTCTACGGCTCCTCGCGGACTCCTCGGGGGACGCCTTCCGGCAGGTGCTCGCGACCGCCCTCAACGCCGTGATGCGCGCGGAGTCCGACGAGCAGCTCGGGGCGGGGCGCTACGAGAGGAGCGAGGCCGCGCTCGTGACCACGATGGCCGAGATGGTGGTGGACGGCGTCTCCACCGCCAAGACCGGGAGGGTCATGCGGGAGATCTGCGGCAGGGGGCTCTCGAAGCAATCGGGGTCGGCCGCCTGTGCCACGCTCGACTCGGCGGTCGAGGCCTTCGGGACGCGCCCGCCCGAGCCGGGCGCCCACCCCTTCGCGATGCTGGACGCGACCTACCTGAAGGTCCGCGGGGACCACAGGGTGAGGGCCCAGGCGCTGCTCGTGGCCATCGGCCTCGACCGCTCCGGGCGCAAGGAGGTGCTCGGGCTCGCCCCCGCCGACGCCGAGACGAGGGCGAGCTGGTCCGCGTCCATGCGCTCGCTCGGGGGTCGGAGCCTCCGGGGCATGGCCGTGGTCACCTCCGACGCGCACGAGGGGCTCGTGGCCGCCCCCCACGACGTGTGGCCGGACGCCGCCTGGCAGAGGTGCCAGGCCCACTTCTCCCGCAACGTCTCCGACGCCGCCCCGAAGCGCCTGAGGGCGGGCCTGCGCTCGGAGATGACCGAGATGCTCAACTGCTGCACGCTCGCGGAGGCGGAGGCGAGGCGCGACCGAATCCTCGCCGACTGCGCCGGGGAGGCGCCGCAGGCGTGCGAGCGCCTCGACGCCGGCTTCGACAACGCGATGACCGTGATGCACCTGCCGGAGCAGATGCGCAGGTGCACGAGGACCTCGAACTGCCTCGAGCGGCTCAACAGGGAGATCAAGCGCAGGTCGAGGGTCATAGGCATCTTCCCCAACGCCGGCTCGGTGGTCAGGCTCGTGGGCGCGCTGCTCATGGAGAGGAACGACAGGTGGGCATCGATGTCCAAGGCCTACTGCTCGACCGGTGTGGCGGAGCTCGAGGGGAGGGGGGCGGGGCTGGCCGGGATAGCCAAGGAGCAGGCACGGCTGATGTCGGCAGTCTAGGGAAGGGTGGCGATTGCGAATTTACACACCGATTTGGACTTGACCGCGCGGGGACGGAAGTGGGCCGAGATTGTGGCAGCAAGACGGACTTGTGCGTACGCACGAGCGCGTTTTTTTGCCAGCGGCAAATCCGGGAAGGAGCTGTCGAGCAGAAATGTGTGGTTGAGCGTACGCACGAGAGCTCTCTTTTGACCGCCGAGAGGAACTGGGCAGAAATTCTCAGTCCTGCGTACGCACCACCGGGAATTTCTGCCAGGGCCACGACGTTTCCCCAGTTGGACGAGAGGGACCTGGCAGCGGATTGGGGTGGTGCGTACGCACGTCATCGCTTTTCTGCCAGCGCGGGGCTCCCAAGGGGTGGAGTTGGCAGAAATGCAGGGTTGAGCGTACGCAGGATGTCACTTCTCTGCCAGTGGGACCCCTCGGCATGGCGAGACCGGCAGAAAAGCCACATCGCGCGTGAGTCCTTCTCGCCGACTGGCCTTCTCCCGCGCCCTGGCACCGCGCCCACAACCCTCGCGGCAAGGGCAACGTCCCAGCCGCCAGCCTGCGGGACGGTCCCGCAGCGCTATCCCACCCCGAAACCGCTACGCCGAGAAGGGCCACTCCCCCGCCGCTAGGGCCTCTATTGCCTTGGCCACGGCATCCTCGTCGCAGCGCCCGATGTGCCAGCGCGCGGCGGCGGCTGCCTCCGGCTGCGCGTTCGCTACGGCCACAGAGTTGGGCACCGCCGAGAAAAGCGGCAGGTCGTTGCCCCCATCGCCAAAGGCGACGGCCTCGTCTGCCCCAATGCCGAGAAGGTCGCACAGCATGCGCGCGCCGGACCCCTTGTTGTAGCCGTGCGGCATCACGTTGGAGTATCCCAGCAGCGCGTAGTCAAGGTCGAGCTCGGGCACCTCGCGCGAGAGTCTCGCGATTAGCTCGCGCGTACCCGTCTCGTCCGTGTCGACAAACACGTTGGCCTTGACCACCTTGGCCGGCACCGCATCGACCGGCACGCACCTCTCGGCATATGCGGGAAACGGACCCTCAAGGTCTTCTCGGCTTCCCGCCACTAACAGCGGCGTGGCGCCGTCAAAGCAGAGAAGCCCCGCACGCGGCGTAGCGGCGAGAATCTCAGCCAGACGCACCAGCGCGTCATGGGGCTGCAGCTGCTCGTGGACAAGCTCGCCATCGAGGTAGACCTGCAGGCCATTGGTCGCGAGGCAGGTGGCGCAGCACGCCCCGTCGCCCCCGAAGAACGGCGGAATCCAATCGACGCCGCGACCGCTTGCGGGGCCAACGTGGATGCCCGCCGCGAGCGCCGCATGGAATGCGTCGATGGTGCGCCGTGAGACCCGGCCCCGCCCGTGCGGGAGGATGGTGTTGTCAATGTCGCAAAGGATGAGCTTGGTGTTTCTCGGCATTTTTTCTCCCGTCTCTGCCCGCCTGTGCTACAAGGCGGTTACGGTTACGTCTCCCATCTCAGCACTGGCCTCAATGACCTTCTCGCCAGTGCCCCTCGCCACTGTACCCGACTGAACCTCGTCTCCGTCAAGTGCGGCCTCCCCCATCTCGACGGAAAGCTCGAGCGTCGCGTTGGAGAGGTCAATATCGTTCACGTCGACGTCGTCCATCTGGGAGGAGACGCTCGTACGAGCAGAGCTCACTCCTTGGAGGTTGACATCGTTCATCTGGGAGGAGGCGTCTATAGACGCAAGCTCGATTCCAGTGGGAGCCATAACGGTGATGGTGATGCCGTCGCTGCTTGTCTGCTTCTGCGACACGTGGAGGACGCCGTCGCACACTTCGTACTCAAACGGAGTATCTTCGGCACCGGTGTAGCTAACCCTGACCGCACCCTCTCTTGAGCACTACGTCCGAGCAAGCTGCACTCACGTCCACGGACGAGAAGTCCTCGGTGACGGTTGCATCAACGCTCCCTACGTGCAAATCCGCTTCCGCGCGGCTCCAAAAGACCGCCCAGCACACGCAGCACACTACGATGACACCGAAAACCATAACCACGATGCGCCCCAAATGCCGCCTGTGCGTGGGCTGCGGCTTTACGCCAAGAGATCCGAGCATCCCATCGGGTTTACCAAACTCGGCTATGGTCGCAGTGGCCGCGTCCTTCTCAGACATGCTCTAGGAGAGAAGCTCCACGCACCTGTCTTCCATCATCTGGCAAGCTCGTCCTTCGCACGGCACGCTTCAAGCGTCTGGGGGAGCTGCGAGAACACGGACTCGAGGCAGTTCCTGATGTCATCCATCACGCACCGTACCCTTCCATAAAGCGACCAATGACATCCTCGGTAAGCCTCCACTCTCTGCATCGCACCTGGTAGCGGTCAATTCTCGCAGGGGTTACGCGATAGTAGGTGCGTCGCTTGCCGTTCTCCGCAGCCTGTGGGATCTCCTCGACGAGACCGCCCCTCTCCAGGTGCGCGAACGCCGAGTAGAGCGTGGTCTCCTTAACCGTGTAGAGCCGCCCGAGATCAGGCAGGTATACCTCGAGATCTCGTAACCGTAGGATGGTCTCCGCAGAAGCACGAAGAGGACCATGGAATCGATGTAGCCTCGAATGAAGTCGCTGCTTATCTTGTCTGGCACGAGCCACTTTCCCGCGTGATGCTACGTCTATCGTAGTATCTTCGCTACCAGAAGCGTGCTACGACAAATGCAGCATATGGAGGGAAGGGCATCTCCTGCCGTAGGCGCTGGAGTAACGCCGACAGGCGGCACCCGCCTCGGCTCCCGACATGTCACACGTCTCTCTCTTCTTCGGAGAACATCGCCAGTTCCTAAACGACGGGCGCATTTTCGCGGGTCATCGGAACCAGTTTTAAGAGATGGCGATACTCTCCGCAGCTGTGGGGTGGAGCACAAGGACCAGTGGCCTCATCCGGGACTGACGCATGTCAAAAGCGCACTCGCTTTTCCGTCCGCCCTCAAGGGAGAACTCAAGAGGGGTACGATTGCCTCAGCCGCAAGTCGCGCAGCTTCTCACACAGACGTAAGGAGCCACATGCCTAAAAAGGAACGCCTGACGGAGGACCTTCTCATGCGCCTCCTAGCAGTGCCTGACGTGGAATCCTACCTCGACGAGCCGGGCTCCACCGTAAACCGTGACCTTCCCCAGTACCTGCGCGAGCTTCTGGACGAGAGGGGCATGAAGCGCGCAGAGGTTGCGCGTGCCTCTGGCCTCAATGGCACCGTTGTCTACGACATCTTTGCCGGCAAGAGTCGCCCTGGCAGAGACCACTCCATCATGCTCGCCCTGGGAATGCGATGCTCGCTCCGCGAGACGCAGCGGCTCCTGCGCCTGTCCGGCGTCTCGGAGCTGTGGCCCAAGGTGCGCCGGGATGCTATTATCATCTGGTGCATCAATCACGGCTTTGATCGCTCCACCACCGACGACAAGCTCTGGGACTTGGGCGAGCAGACCCTCTTCCACACCGGCCGGCTGCGCGCCGGGCAGGTAGGCGGCCATGTGGTCAGGCGGTCGCCCTCGTCTGCCCGGTGATTTTTCAGTTGTCAACTGAGGAGTGCCCCTCCCGAGTTGAATATCATGGATGAAAGCCGATCCTCACCTGCAAGCCGGCAGTCGTGCCGACGTGTGAGACGGGACCAGGGGCTTGAATAACGACCAGGCAATGCATGCAATGAGCGTTGATGACTCCTACCATGTGGAGCATGTTCTCGCGCGTGGACAGGAAGGCATCACCGACCTCGTCACCCTGGACGGGACGGGTCCCTTCGTGCGCAAACGCATTCCTGCTACACGCGCCCGCCGGGGCGTCTGGGCTACGCTCCCCGAGATAGACTGTGCGCGGCTCCCCCATATCGAGGCGACGTATGAGATGCCCGACGAGTTCATTGTCGTCTACGACTACGTGCCGGGAGAGACCGTGGAGCAACTCGTCGAGAGTCGCGGCAAGCTCGACCCCGCCAAGGCCCAGCGGCTGGTTGGCGAGGTCTGCCAGGCGGCCTCAAAGCTCCACGCCCATGACATCGTGCACCGCGATATTACCCCCTCGAACGTGGTGGTTGCTGCTGACGGTGCCCACCTTATCGACTTCGGCATTGCCAGGCTAAGCTCCGAGGACGCCAAGGGCAGCGACGACCAACTTGGTACCTGGGGCTTTGCTGCCCCCGAACAGTACGGCTTTGCCAAGACCGACGCCCGATCGGATGTGTACTCCATAGGCCGACTCTTGGGCTACCTCCTCACAGGCGTTCACCCCGAGGACAAGGAGGGCTACGAGCAGGCGCTTACCTCACCGGACGTATCCGCTGGCCTGCGGGCGGTTGTTCTCAAAGCAACGGAGTTCGAGCCAAGCGCACGCTACCAGAGCGCAGCCGAACTCGAGCGGGCGCTACAAAACGAGCCCAGAGAGAAATACACCGCTGTCGCCGGACCCGACCCACACGCATCCGCGGGCACACGCATATCGCATGGGTCGCATCGCGCCCGCACGATAGCCCTTGTCTGTGCCATCACTGCTATTACTGTGGTAATCGTGCTTCTCGCCATTCAATACCTCGCGCAGAGCGAGACCGCTAGCACCAAGGCAACCAGTAACATCACTTCAAGCGGTGGTGCGACCTCTGTCGCTACGCCGCAGGACAAAAAGGACGCACAGACCACTGTGGACGCCCTCTCCGTTGGCGAGTCGCACTGGTCGGTGAGCAACGGCAGCGTGTATGCCGAGTTCTCGCTCACCAACAACTCCAAGAGCACGGTTGTCTTTCCTAGCGTGACCATTACCGGCTATGCAGGCGATGGCAGCGTCCTTTTCTCTGACGAGCAGGTCCTCTTGGTCCTTGCTCCAGGCGACACGGCATACCAGAGCACTGCCCTCGACGGCTCAACGGCACCCGCACACGTAGAGTTCACGCCGAATAGCCCTACCGCCGACACGCTGACTAACGATACCCCGCCCTCGCTCTCGACCGCGAATATCTCCGCTAGGGCCGATGGCCTTGGTGGCATCACCGTCTCGGGCACCGTAATGCTCGACAAGGACGGCTCGTCGTTCGCGTTGAGTCCCAACTACGGCGTGTGCCTCACCGCCATCCTGCGCGACGCCTCTGGGAACATCGTGGGCGGGGGCGTCAGCTTCCTGAGCTCGCATCCCAAGGAGGGCTCGAGCATACCGTTCGACGTGCACATATTCGAACGCGTTGACTTTACCACCTGCGAGGTCCACGCACTGCCTTGGTAGGGATCACGCACGACCGACGCACCTTGGCCGGAAAGTCCGGCCTCACTCCTACAGGCCCAGGGTCTGACGCTTCTTCGCGTCGAACTCCTCCTTGAGCGGGGATGCCACCATATTCTCGAGCACATAAATCATCGAACCGTTCGAGAGGGTGTCCTCAGCCCCGTAGCTATTGCCGCGCCCGTTCTGCGAGTTTCTCCGTACACCCAGCGCCACGAGCGCGTGCTCGTCAAATCGAGCAGATCTCCCAGCGCATCACCTACCATGCTGGCCGAACCAATGCCATCCAGGTCGCCCACTGCGGCACTCGAGACGACATGGCTCCATCGCCTGGCAACGCCGGCAGATCTGCCGGAGACGCCAGCGAGATAGCTTCGCCTGCAAAGGCGACATTGAAGACGTATCTGCCATTGACCTTGGTCACGATGGCGCATGGCACCCCCACGTCATCGAGCACCTGCTCGAGGGGGGAACCGTTTGGGGAAGCACGAGACCCTAAAGCTTCCGTCAGACACCGTCAGCACGAGTATTAGGTGCTTGTTGGTGAGCGTCAAGGCGGTCCATGCCCCGTCGCTCACGAGGCTAACGACACCGCACTGGAGAACGACGAACTCTCCCTGCTCAAGATTGCAAGACTTCATGCTCACCCCCGGGGCAAGCGCTTGCCCCAGCCTGAGCCGAGGCACCGACAAGGTCCATCTTAGGAAGCGCTTGAGAATTTCCTCAGTTGCCAGCCGAAAACTGGTGGTGGAATTCAGTTGGCAACTGAGGAAATGGCCAACGTCTCTTCTTAGAGTTGACTCAGCAGGAACGTAACCCAATAAACCCAAGTTCAGGCATGAGAGAGGGGCGTCCATGGAATGGGAGAAGGCCGATAGCACAGGCGGTTCTGGGGCATCGTCTGGCGAAGGGATGCCCAAGGGCAAGAAGGGTGACAAGGGTAAGGTCATCCTGATCGCGATTGTCGCACTGGTTGCAATCTTTATGGCCTCAAGCTGCAAGGGCCAGTCGGGCGACGCCAAGAACTCAAAGGCGGGCTGGCCCACGAGCGGGCTCGCGGCCATGCTTCCCGAGCCCGGCACAGACGACTTCAATATCGACACCAATACTGATAACGTATTTTCCGCGACACTCGCCAAGTACTCGAGCAGTGATTACTCGAGCTACGTGGATGCCTGCAAGGAGAAGGGCTTCACGGTCGAGTCGAACATGGCGACGAGCGCCTATACTGCCTTCAACGAGGGGGGCTACAAGCTCAGGCTCTCCTATTACGAAAACAAGGAGGAGCTCTCCGTCGGCATAGAAGCGCCAGACGAAATGAACACCATCACCTGGCCCACCAGCGGTCCGGGATCGCTGGTTCCCGCTCCCCCGTCCACGCAGGGCTCGATCGTGCAGGACTCCCCCAACGTCTACGCGGTGAACGTTGGGGGCGTGGACAAGGATGCCTTCTCGGCCTATGTCGCACAGTGCAAGAAGGCTGGCTTTGACGTGGACTACAGTGGCGGCAACACCCACTTCCAGGCGAGTAACGCAGACGGTGTCAAGCTCCGCATCGACTACAAGGGCGCCAACGTCATCTCCATCAGAGTTGACGTCTCTGATGCAAGCTCTACGGGCAGTGACACCGCTACGAGCTCCAGCTCTAACGCCACTCCCACCGACTCCTCTACGACGACCGACGCATCCCTCGTGACGCCGGAGTTCAAGGAGATGATGGACTCCTACGAGGAGCTCATGAACAAGTACTGCGACTTCATGGTCACCTATAGAAATGCGAATGCCGCCGACCAGGCGAATATGTTTGCGGACTACACCGACCTCATACAGCAGGAGGCAGACTGGGCTAAGCGCATGTCTGCAGTTGACGAGAGCACGCTCAACGCCGCAGATGACGCCTACTACATCGAGGTCCAGGCGCGTGTGATGCAACGCCTCCTCGAGGCGGACGTACAGGCGCAGTAGGAACTCCGGCAGCGCGCATGAGCCGTCCCCTGGTTCGGTCGGCACCAGGGGACGCTCTTCTCGTCTGCCTGTGGCCAAATCTGCAGCCACTACGTCGAGAAGAAAGGCTCCGGCACCAATTTGACGCCGGAGCCTAGCTTTCGCGAAGAAACAGAAGTGCCCCGTCCCTACTCCGTCGGCACCAGCTTGCCGCCGACGTAGGTTGCCTGGAGCGTCATATCCGCTGCGTAGACGTTGAAGTCCGCATTGCGCCCGGGCAGCATGCTGCCGCAGACGCCATCCACGCCAGCCGAGCGCGCAGCGACCTCGCTGCCCATGCGGATGGCCTGCTCGGGCGGGACAATGCCCCAATCAACAACGTTCTTCACGCCGCGGGCCAGCGAGAGGACAGAGCCAGCGATGCTGCTCATGTCGGCCAGGTAGCAGAGGCCATCCTTCATGACAACAGGCAGGCCGCCGCTCATGTACTCGCCCTCGGGCATGCCGCCACAGGCCAGGCAGTCCGTGATGAGCACGACGTGGTCCCAGCCCTTGGCACGGATGAGGGCAGCGCAGGCAGCGGGCTGCACGTGGTGGCCGTCGACGATGAGCTCGGCGTACGTCGAGTCGGTAGTCATGGCGCAGCCAAGCACGCCAGGCTCGCGCTGGCGGAGGCCACGCATGCCGTTGTAGGTGTGCACGAAGACCGTCGCGCCGGCATCCACGGCCGCCATCGACTGCTCGTAGGTGGCGTCGGTGTGGCCGATGGCCGCGGCGACGCCCTCGGAGGTCACGCGCTCGATGTAGTCGATGGACTCGGGGTATTCCGGAGCAAGCGCACTCTTGCGGATGAGGCCACGAGCCTTCTTCTGCCAGCCCTCAAACGCCTCATACGAAGGAGGCACGAGATACTTGGGGTTCTGGGCGCCCTTGTGCTTCTCGGTAAAGAAGGGGCCCTCGAGGAAGATGCCTGGAATGCGAGCGCCAACAAACCCCTCGTCGCGCGCATCGACGGCATCTGCGATGGCCTCGCACTGCTCGCCGATGCTCTCAATGGAATCGGTAAAGGTGGTGGGCAGCCAGGAGGTGGTGCCGCGCCGGGCAAGCGCAACGCTTGCGTCGTTGATGCCCGACGGGTCGATGTCGGTGGTTGCGTGGTTGTGGAACCCGTGGATGTGGGTATCAACCAGGCCTGCGCCAACGTAGGAACCAGCATGCTCGACGACCTCGCAATCGGGCTTCTTGGTGGCAAAGGTACCAAACTTGCCGTCTTCCACCATGAGGTAGCCCTCGCCGGCGAGCCTTCCGGGGAGGACGAAGTGCGCGGCGTGGACCGCATACGTTGCCATTGTCGTTCCTTTCAAGACGCCCTTACCTTGCATAGAGGGGCGGGCGTCCGACGGGGTTCAAAATCAACCAAGGTATACCCTTGGGGTCCCACGCCAAACGCCCCACGACAACAAACTACAGGCTAAACGGGTGAATCGTCACGCCCTTGACCACGCGGTTCACGGTGCCGGTAGGCGAGGGGGTGTCGGGGGTGTTGCCAACCTTGACGGAGGCATTGATCGCGACCGTCTGGGCGAGCATCGCGAACGGGAGAGCAAGGTACGCTTCGGGGAGAAGCTCGTCGCCATCGAACGAGAAGGCCTCGCCCTCAAAGTCGCTGCCGGTACGCTGCTGAATGCCAACGGTGGCCAGCGCGATGCCGTCGCCGTTGATCTCGTTCAAGATGTCGAGGTCGTACTGGCGGGTGTAGGGGTCGTTGCTCACGAAGTCAAAAACGAGCGTCTTGGGGTTGACGAAGGACTTCGGCCCATGACGATAGCCCATCGAGGAGTCAAACGAGGTGGCGATGCGACCAGCGCAGAGCTCAAGGATCTTCAGCTGGCCCTCGCGCGCGAGGCCGGAGAGGGAGGCGGAGCCCAGATAGGTGACACGGTCAAAGTCGCGACCAACCCAAGCCTCGATCTCTGACTCACGAGAGACGACCTCTCGGCCCATCTTGGCCGCACGCGCGACCCAAGCGCGCTTCTCCACGAGGGGTGCCCGGTCAAAAACCAGGGCAGAGAGGAGCAGCATGCAGGAGTAGCTGCCCGTCATGGCGAAGCCCTTATCATTTGCACGCGGGATGAGCAGCGTGAGAGCGCGGTCGTCGTCCTTGGACTCCTGGGCGAGCTTGCCCTCGGAAGCGCAGGTCACATTGAGATATAGGAGATCCTTGGCAACCTGTCCGACACGCTCATAGGCAGCCATGCTCTCGGGGCTGTTGCCACTGCGCGCAAATGAAACCATGACGGTGGGGTCTTCAGGGCGAACGTAGTCGAGCGGCGCGCATACGACATCTGTTGTGGCAACCGGGGCAAACTCGAATGCATCGCTATCACCAGCATGGCGCAGATACGGAACGAGCGTGTCGCTCACGTAGGCCGAGGTGCCGGCACCGCAGAAGATCACGCGAGTGCGATGAGAGCCGCCCAGCTCGCGGGCCCTAGCGAGAAATGCATTGATGGCGGCGAGGTTGTCCTCGTAGATCTTGAGGGTGTCCTCCCACAGGTCGGGCTGCTGGCGAATCTCGTCCGTGGTGATCCGAGCGCCCATGGACTCGAGCGTGGCCTCGTCCTTCTCGAACATGCCTTCTCCTCCCGGGGGCCTTCCCTAGCCCCGATAGTGTGAGACCTTGTACTTGAACTGGTCAGCGCGTGCCACGCTGCGCGTGTACTCGATGGCCGTGTTCTTGACGTTATAGGTGGTGCGGTAGAGCTTAAGAACCGGAGCGGATTCGGGGATGCCCAGCAGCTCGGCGTCATCCATATGGACAACGCTGGCGCAGAACTCCTCGTCTGCGACGCGTATGGTCTCGTGGTAGACCTTCTCGACAATGTCATAGAGCGGCTGGCGCTCCACATCCTCGCGAGATAGGCCAATGAACTCAGAGGCCGGCAGGTAGGTTCGCTCGACCATCATAGGCGTACCGTCTGCAAGCCGCAGCCGCTTCATGCGAATGACCGGGTCTCCTATGCGAAGCCCAAGGCATGCGGCAATGTGCTTTGGCGCCTCTCGCGTGTCGAACTCCAGAACCACCGTCTGAGGAACCCTTCCCAGGCTCCTCATTTGCTCCGTGAAGCTGTAGGTGCTCATAAGGTTCGTTGCCTCGCGCGTGGTGTTGGCGACAAACGTGCCTCTGCCGTGCTGCCTTGTCACAAGTCCCTGCTGCTCAAGCTCCGCCAAGGCCAGTCGCACAGTCGTGCGGGAAAGACCATACGTCTCGCAGAGCTCACGCTCGGAGGGAAGCAAGTCACCGGGACCCATCTCGTTCTCGATCTTCTCGTGGAGAAGGTCGACGAGCTGGTCGTAGAGAGGCTGCTTCCTCGAAATGGGGTTCATGGCTCACCGTCCCAAAAAGGCGCGAGCACGCGCAAGCGCACCCGCACCAACCATTGTCCAGAGAATACGCCGCACGTGCATCTTTGAAGAAGCACGCCCGGGGCGGCGGGCCGCCCCGGGAACGCGGCAGTCTTAGAACCTAGCCCCAGATGCTGGGCCAAATGCCA
The DNA here is from genome assembly GCF_057241865.1 of Tractidigestivibacter sp. Lineage (NCBI taxonomy): Bacteria > Bacillati > Actinomycetota > Coriobacteriia > Coriobacteriales > Atopobiaceae > Tractidigestivibacter > Tractidigestivibacter sp. The sequence continues at coordinate 59,776 of NZ_DBHHPX010000010.1, read as the reverse complement.
AATCCAGCACCAACGATGCCGATGGCGAGCACGAGAACGATACCCTTGATGGGGGTGAAGTTCTTCTTGGAGAACAGGTAGTACAGGAGCATGACGAGCGCGAGCGGGACAAGTTTGGGGCAGATGCTGTTGAGGATGCTTGCGATGTCGATGGTGACCGGGGTGGTCACAGTCGTCATGTAGGTGACCTCGCTCATGCCATTGCCAAGGTCGGTCGCGCCAGCGGTCACGGCGTTGCCGTCGGCGTCGGTGGTGGCGAGAGGCGCACCGTCAGCCGAGACCATGCCAGAGAGCACGGTGCCATCGGTGTCGGTGGAGATGACCTCGAACTTGCTCACGTCACTGGTGGGGACGGTCGTGGTGTGGGCAACATAGGACTGACTGGTGCCGTTGGGGATGGTGACGTTGATCTGGGTGCCACCCATGGTGACGGTGAGGCAGCCAACGACGAAGACGCCGAGGATGGAGGCGGCACGGGTGAACGCCTGCATGTGCTCCATGAGGGAGTCGAGCGCCGTCATGCCCATCTTGTAGGACCAGTTCATGAGGCCAAAGCGGATGGCGAACTGGATTACGTTGAAGACGACGAGGAACAGGATGGGGCCAAAGATGTTGCCCGCGATAGCCATGTTCGAGGTAATGCCGGCCAGGATTGGCACGAGCGTCATCCAGAAGATGGCGTCGCCGATGCCACCAAGCGGGCCCATGAGGGAGACGCGGACGGCGCGGATCGTCGGGATGTCAACCTTCTTCTGCTCCATGGACAGGATGATGCCCATGGCGAAGGTGACGAGGAACGGGTGGATGTTGAAGAACTCCATGTTGTGGGTCATCGAGAGGGCAAGGTCTTCCTTGTCCGTGTGAATCTTCTCGAGACCAGGGAGGATGGAGTAGAGCCAACCTGCGGACTGCATGCGCTCATAGTTGAAGGACGCCTGCAGGAAGCAGGAGCGCCAGGCCATCTTGTTGAGCGTAGCCTGGTCGAGGTTAGGGGCAGGAGTGAGGTCCTGGTAGTGGGTCGCGCCCTCGAAACGATTAACGGTCTCAGTCTCGTTAGATGCCATCTTCCTCACCTCCATCGGTGTTAGCAACTGCAACGGAGCCCTTGAGCTCGGTGTTCTGCTGGTAGTCCCAGTAGGCGATGCCGAAGCCGATGAGGGCCAGGATCAGCAGGGCCGGGGTTGCCAGGGAAGAGATGCCGGAGACGATGATGGCAAGGCCGAAGCCCATAAAGTAGAAGCCCCACATATCGCGGTTCATCATGAACTTGAGCAGGATGGCAAAGCCGACGAAGCGCATCATGCCACCGGCAGCGGAGAGGCCCTTGCTGAGCCATACGGGAATGGCATCAACGACGGTCTTGCCAACGGCCTGGCCACCGATGAAGAATAGGGTGACGACGACGCCGAAGATGAGGCCGAGCAGGCACATCGAGAGGTAGTTGATGTGCTCGATGCCCTTGGGGTTAGCCTCGGCGGCGTACTGGTCGCACTTGGACATAAGGGGCGACATGATCGTGAAGATCAGGGTCACGCCGTACTGGCCGAGCAGGGAGAACGGGATGGCAGTAGCGACAGCGGCATTCGGGTCAAGATCGAGGGTAATTGCTAGAATTGCTGCCATGATGCCACCGACAACCGCGTTGGGCGGCTGGGCACCTCCGATTGGCATATTACCAATCGTCATGAGCTGGTACGTGCCACCGACGATGAGGCCGGTCTGCACGTCGCCAAGGATGAGGCCGATCACCGCACCGGTGACGATCGGCTGATACAGAGACTCGAGGAAGCTGAACTGGTCGATAGCCGCGATGAACGTGACGATGAAGACCAAGATCACCTGGAGTGCGTTGTATTCCATCCTTGTTCCTCCTTTCCAATGGTTCCTGTACCACGTGCAACGGATAGAGAGAAAGCCATCGCCAGCACCCGTCCCTCACGGGTGCGTACGGCCAAACATGGGTTGCTGCAAAGACGAGGAGGCTACGAGAAGAGCTTCGCGGTTGCCTCGACAGGGGTGCTCGGAACGCGCTGGATCGAGAGCTCCACGCCCGCACCTTGCAGTGCACGGAAGGCCGCGACGTCCCCGTCATTCACTGCGACGGAGGTGGCAACCTGGCGCTTGCCCTCAGACATGTGCATGTTGCCAATGTTGAGCTTCTTGATGGGCACGCCGCCCTTGACGAGACGCAGGGCGTCCTCGGGGGTCTCGACGATGATAAAGATGTGCTGACGCGGAGCCGCCTTGTGGATGACGTCGATGGTCTTCTGGATAGAGAAGTACCTCGTAGCGACACCCTGCGGAGCAGCCATGTTCATAAGCTTCTGGCGCATGGGGTTGGCGGCGACCTCGTCGTTTGCAACGAGCAGGAGGTTGGCGCCGATGGTGCTCGTCCACTGGGTAACCACCTGACCGTGAATCAGGCGGTTGTCGATCCTGGTAAGAAGAATGTTGGGCTCAGCCATACCTGCTTCCCCTTTCTCATACCCTCCCGCAGTTTGCGGGCGAGAGCTTCCCTGCCAACGACCTAAAACGTTCGACGCATTCCGGAGACCGTACTCACTTTTCGGCCATCTCCTGAATCGCATAGGCAACGCCCATGGTGGCGATGGGTATGAGCAGCACAGGGGCCAAGCACGTTCTGCCAGAAGCCCATTACAGGCCTTCGCCCTCGAAGTCATCCTCGTCCTCATCGACCGAGAGAACCATATGAGCAACACCCTCCTTGCCTGCCTCCACGGCGCAGTCAACAAGCTCCTGTGTGGTGGAGTCGGGCACGCGAGTGGTGAGAGCCTCGAGGAGCATGGGCAGGTTGGTGCCCGCGACAACCTCAACACCGGGAACAGCCTGGGTGTTCATCATTGCCTGGTTGAACGGCGTGCCGCCCATAAGGTCACAGAAGACGACGACGCCGCTATTGCGCTCAGCGGATGCCGCAATGGCACCTGCGAGCTTTTGGGGGAACTCACCGGCCTCGTCCTCGTGGAACGGGACGATGTCGAACTCCTCCTGCGACCCGGCAATCATCTTGACGGAGCTCTCGAGCCCCACGGCGAAATCTCCGTGACCAGTGAGCACAAATCCGACCATGCACGTCCTCCTCTGACGGAATCCTCAACTCACCATACGGGCCAGAAGACTTCTGGTTCCGTTTGGGAACCTCCCTGTTACATCCGTCGTGCTTTCCGGTTACTGGTTATTACCACGTTTCAACTAAAGCCACTTTACAAGACCTTCGTAATTAGTCCAGAGAAATTTTGGTTTTTCTGTCCTGTATGCCGCTTACGGGAAAATTCATATCGGTCACAGATATTTCTGCTGGTAGTGGTCTCTTTATCCAAATACCAGCTTGTCTTACCCCAAGATTTATCGCATACTCTCATACTATTTCTGGTATATCAAGTGATTGCCACCAACAGACGGGCTTGTATTGGTCGCTATGGTCTTTCAGGAACTGGTATTATATTCGCACCCCAGAACACAGGGAGGAGCGCCGTGATTCTCACCGTCACGCTCAACACCTCTATCGACAAGGCCTATCGCATCCCCTCCACCCTCGAGCGTGGCACCGTCATGCGCGTGGCGGAGTGCATCGACAACGCCGGCGGCAAGGGCCTCAACGCCTCGCGCTCCGTTGCCACGTGCGGCGAGGAGGTTCTCGCGACCGGCTTTGTGGGCGGCAACAATGGGCGGCTTCTCTGTGAGCTTCTCGACCGTGACGGAATTCCCCATGACTTTGTTGAGGTTGCAACCGAGACGCGCTGCTGCGTGAACGTGCTCGAGCCCGATGGGCTCTCCACCGAGTTCTTGGAGCCTGGCCGCGAAATCACGGAAGGGGAGCTTGGGACCCTTGAGGGGCATCTCTCCTCGCTTGCCGCATGCGCGGACGTGGTAACTATGAACGGCAGCTTCCCCAGGGGCCTGCCCGCAGACACCTACGCGCGTCTCATCAAGCTAGTGCGCTCGCTGGGCAAGCCCTGCATCCTTGATACCTCAGGGACCACGCTCAAGAGAAGCATTGACGCCCTCCCCACTATGGTGAAGCCCAACACCGACGAGATCGGCCAGATACCCGGTCGCAAGGTCTCCTCGACGGACGAGGTCATCACGGCCGCACGCGAGCTTTGCAAGCGCGGCATTGCGCAGGTGGTGGTGTCTCTTGGTGGTGACGGCGCTGTGATGGCATGCGCGGAGGGGACTTTCCGCGGCATTGCCCCCAAGATCGAGGTCGTAAACCCCGTGGGCGCAGGTGACACCATGGTTGGCGCGTTTGCCGTGTCGATGGCTCGCAAAATGAGGCCCACAGAGCAGCTGCGCTACGCGATGGCCTGCGCAAGCGCCAACTGCATGTCTGCCTCGACCGGTCACTTTGACATGGAGGTTGCCCGCGGACTCATGGACGGTACTAGCGTGGAGCGCGTGGCGTAGGGGCACTCGGCTTGTAGGTTGTTCTCGGCCCTACTCCCCGGCTAGGAACAGCCGGGTTGGCACGTCCTCAAGACAGCTGGCAACGGTACCTTCGGGGTCCTTCTCCATCACGATGACGTCGGCGTCACCAACGTCGCCAAAGAAGAAGAGGCCCCGAGCGCCCACTTTGCTTGCATCCATGAGCACACAGGCTGTGCCCGCGCATGCGAGAAACGCCCGCTTGAGCTCGGCCATGCCCTCGTAGCCGGTCATGAAGCCTCGGCCAGGGGCAAAGGCCGTAGGGCACACGAAGGCGACGTCGGGTCGCAGCATGGAAAGCGCCGAGACCGCCACGGCACCCGAGGTGTAGCGGTGGCCCTTGCGAAGCGCCCCGCCCAGAAGCACGACCTCTGCCGAGGGCATCGAACGGTCAACGTAGTCGGCAATGGTGAGGTCTGCGGTCACAATGGTGACCCCGCCCCTCTCGCCAAGGGCACGCACAAGCTCGAGGCCCGTGGTCCCCGTGTCCACGAGCACGGCTTGGCCCGGCTCCACAAGCGTTGCCGCCACGCGCGCAATGGCACGCTTGGCCTCGGCGTTCACGTTGACGCGCAGGTCCTGTATCGACACCGTGAGCGTACGGGAGAGCGACACTGCGCCGCCATGCGTACGGCGCAGCTTGCCATCACGCGCAAGGGCGTCGAGGTCTGCTCGCGCGGTAACACGGGACACACCCAGCGCGTCTGCTACCTCCGCCACCTGCACGGACGAGCTCCTCTCAAGCATTGAGAGAATCGCTGCTCGCCTCTCTTCGGCAAACTCCGTCATGTGGCACCCCCCGGCCGCTTGCATAGCGCATGTGTGCAAATCATGTTTCCAAGCCTTTGTCAAAAAGAAAGATACCACAAGATAATTTCTTTCTTTTCTGCGTTTAGGAAAGCTACGACAAGCCCGCCAAGACGCTTCCCCACTCGTCCACCTTGCACTCTCTTTTCGTTTTGTGCCACCAGATCCACCGACGTGCAAACGCATGGAGCCGCACCGGCAACCACGCACGATACAATCGCCTTGCACGATAGGGAAAGCCCCGCGACACGAATCGCGGGCATGCGAAGGGAGAGTACGATGCTCGTCACAACCAGGGAAATGCTGCTCGACGCCCAAGCCGGCCACTACGCCGTGGGTGCGTTCAACGTGGAAAGCCTCGAGTTCGTGATGGCTGTCGTCAAGGCAGCCGAGGACAAGCACTCCCCCGTCATCATGCAGACCACCCCGGGCACCGTGAGGTACGCCAGCCTCGACTACTTCGTTGCCATGGTGCGCGTTGCCGCCGAGCAGGCGAGCGTTCCCGTTGCCCTGCACCTCGACCATGGCGACAGCTTCGACCGCTGCATGCAGGCGCTGCGCGCCGGCTACACCTCCGTCATGATCGACGGCTCCCACGTGCCCTTCGAGGACAACATGGCCCTCACCGAGAGCGTGACCAAGGTCGCCATCGCCATGGGCGTTCCCGTGGAGGCCGAGCTTGGCAAGGTTGGCGGCAAGGAGGACGACGGTCCGGCGGTCAAGGGCGAGAACCCCTACACCGACCCCGATGAGGCCGAGGAGTTCGTGAACCGCACCAAGTGCAGCTCGCTCGCCGTTGGCGTGGGCACTGCGCACGGCGTCTACAAGGGCACCCCGCACATCGAGCAGGGCGTCCTCAAGGAAATCCGCAACCGCGTCGACGTGCCGCTGGTTCTTCACGGCACCTCCGGCGTGCCCGATGACCAGGTCGCCGAGGCCATCCAGAACGGCATCTGCAAGGTGAACTATGCCACCGAGCTGCGCCAGGCCTTCACCCATGGGTTCATGGGCTACATGGCCGAGAACCCCGGCAACTTCGATCCCAAGAAGCCCTCGAAGCCCGGCATGGAGGAGATCTACAGGGTCGTCGCATCCCACATGGACAACCTCGGCTCCACCAACAAGGCATGAGACAAGGGGAGTTCCTCCTTGTCTCATCCGAGGCCTGCACAGACAATTGTGCAGGCCCCCTTTTTGTCGAGGCCCGCACAATCGACCGTCATATTCGTGTTATCGCAGGGAAGCATTGCTCGCGCGAGACAAGGGGGAACTCCCCTTGTCTCGCCTGAGGCGGATGCCCACGAGCAGACGCCAGACGGCCAGGCCGACAAGCGCCAGCGCAACAGCTCGAAGCACGTTCAAGACGAGAGGAACCGGCGTCGTGATTGCAGAGCTTGCCGGACGTGCGGCGGCGGTATCGCCCGTAGACGCTACGTAGCTCTCGTTGGCCACACGAGCGTCGAGGTAGGCGAACAGCGCATCCTTCGTCGCACGGCGCAGCTCGCTCACGTAGCTTGCAGAGCCTGAGTCAGTCGTCAGGGAGCCACCCATGCACATCCAGAGGTCTCCGCCATGCCGCAGGGCCTGGTCACCGTTCATGTATGCCGGGTGGTCGGAGTAGTCGGTGACGACCACGCCGTCAAAGCCCCACTCGCCACGAAGCACGCCCGCGAGCAGCGCCTCGCTGCCACCCGCCCACACGGCGCCAATGCGACCATAGGAGCTCATGAGGGCGGTTCCGCCAAAGTCCTCGACCACCTGGCGGAAGGGCTCGAGGTACTCCTCGCGCAGCGCCTGCTCGCCCATCCAGGTGTAGATGCCGTCACGGTAGACGCCTGCCTCGCCGTCGTTGCAGATGAAGTGCTTGACGTAGCAGTACACGCCGGCATTTCTTGCACCCGCCACCACGTTTCCGCAGGTCTGACCAGAGAGCAGCGGGTCTTCCGAGTAGTACTCGTAGTTGCGCCCGTTGAAGGGGCTCCTGTGGATATTGGTCGCCGGTGCGTACCAGCCGGAGAGCCCGCGCTGAGAGGCCTGCTCGCCGCAAAGAAGCCCCATCTGCAGTGCCAAGTCGCGGTTCCAGGTCTGGGCGAGCACGGTGGCGCTTGGGAATCCGGTGCCGGGGTTCGTCGGCACAAAGCCGCCCACCTGCGCCGGGCCGTCGAGTTCGCGCGTCTCATAGTCGCGTCCCACGCTGGGTAGAGCCGAGGTGCCGGAGTAGCCGTTCGCGACCATGTTCTCCATCTCGGAGACCGTCAGCTGGTCGAGAAGGTTGTCCCACTGGGGGTCGTCGTAGCTTGCGCCCAGCTCGCGCCCCAGATCGGTGATGACGCCGTTCTCCTCGATGGCAAGCCCGTTCTTGGCACCCGTGGCAGGCATCGTGGCCTCACGGGCATCATCAGCCGCAAGCTGATCGGCGGAGTAGAGGTTAAGCGCGGCCACGCTCTGGGGCATCTCGCGAGAAGAGGCAACCGCAGGCCAGCTGCCCGCAAAGTCCGCGCGCGTGAGGTAGGTGATGTCCTGCCCGGAGCCCAGCCCGTCCACGCCCACGCCGTCCACTGCGGCATCGCCGGTGAACTTGTTCGAGACGGTCTCGCCGGTCTTCTCGTCTGTGGCAAACTGTCTGCCCTCGAAAAGCGTAAGCGAGAGGGTCGCGCCATCCGCCGCGTCAACCGTATGCGCGTCATGGCGAAGCGTCAGCGTATAGGTGCCGGGGTCGAGCTCGTAGCCGACAAAGCCGTTGCCGTTGGCGTCGTAGGCGTCATAGCTCGCCATCGAGCGCGCATCCACCGAGAGCGTGACGTCTTGGGATTCGCCAGGGGCAAGCAGACCGGTCTTGGCGTAGTCGCCCAGGACCACGGCGCTCTTCTCGATGCCGCCTGCCGTGTAGGGTGCCGAGTAATAGAGCTCCACGACGTCCTTGCCGGCAACGCTGCCCGTGTTGGTCACGCGCACCGTGATGGAGGTCTTGTCGCCCAGCGCAGAGCCCTGCTCCGGCTCGTCCACTACCTGCCAGCCAAAGCTCGTGTACGAGAGGCCGTAGCCAAACGGGTACTGGACCACGCCCTCATAGCCCGTGCCGTGCTCGTTCGACGTCGCACTCCAGAACCCCTCGGCATCTGCCGTCTCGTACCACTTGTAGCCCACGTAGATGCCCTCGGCGTAGTCAACGTACGAGACCTGCGTGTAGGGTTCTGGGCTCGAGAAGTTGCCCATCTGGGTGCCGTCCGCGGGGTAGAGGCCATCCGCCCCAATGTAGGCTCCCACGTGCTCGCTTGCGTTGGCATAGCTCGGTGCCGTGGAGAAGTCATAGGCAAACGTGTCCGCCGTGCGTCCCGAGGGGTTGACCTCTCCCCACAAGATCTTGGGCAGCACCTCTGCGGAGTACTGGCCCGTATATCCTGCCCACAGCACCGCGTCAACACCCGGTGTAGACTCCACGGCCCCCAAAGACATCGCGTTGGCAGCGTTTGCCACAACGATGACGTGGGCATAGTTGGCGCCCACGTATGCGAGAAGCTCTTCCTCCTCTGTTGAGAGGTCTAGCGAGGTCCGGCTGGCGTCCACCTGGACGTCACCGTCCTTTGTCGTGACCTTGTACTGCTCGAGTGGCATGTCGTTGGACTCGCCCGAGTAGCGCTGCAGGACCACGATGGCGGTGTCCGAGAAGTCCTTTGCCCCGTTGAGAAGGCCGTCCGTGTAGTAGTCGCGATTGCTGATCGAGGGCTCGTAGAGCACGCTCGACTCAGACGGCTTGCTCGCAAGCGTCTTGGGGCGCTGGCCCGCGGCATGGAAGTCCTCGTACATCTTGGTGAGGTCCTCGTTTGTCTCGATGCCGTAGGACTTGAGTGCGTCGAGCAGGCCTACCTCGGTGGAGGAGACACCGCCGGAGCCAGAGCCTCCACCAAGCCAGTCGACAGACGCCCAGCCAAACACGTTCACGCGCGTGACGTCGGGCGAGAGGGGCAGCGTCGCGTCGCTGTTCTGGAGAAGGATGGCCCCCTCTTCCTCGACCTGGTCGGCGGCCTGGCGCGCCGTGCCGTTTGTCTCTTGCACCGTCTGGGAGCTGGGCGCGTCGGCGGGCGAGCCAAAGAGGCGCGTCACCAGCGAACCCATGCTTCCGCCCAATATCGACCCCAGTACGAGCACGACTGCCAGAAAGCCCGCGGCCAGCACAAGCCCGATGCTCTTACGCACCAGGTGCGGCTTGCGCTCTTTGGGCTTCTTCCTCCCATCGGCTTGCCTGTCCTTCTTGCCAAACAGACCCATACATACCCCTTCCCCGCTCACTCTCCCTGCCATTGTCCATGCCTTCAAGGTATCATCAGGGCTCGATGCGGGGAGAGGTCCTTCATAATCGGAGCCTCTGCCACCAGGATTGGCACTCGAGGCGAGGGAGGGCGTGCATGGAGGCCGCAGAGGCACTCCGCGAGCGCGAGACGACCGTCATGTCGCTTCCAATGCAACCGGGAATTCCGAACGGTTAGCTGGGCCTAAACGGTGAATCCACACGAGACGGAGGGACGCGCGCGCCTCGCCAGCAAAAAGCCCTCCGGCATCCACCGGGTGCCAGAGGGCAAACGCTCAAGCAAGGACAGCTGAGGCCAGTCACAGAGCCTTACTGGCCAAGGCCGTCATTGATGATCGAGGCAATCTCATCTGCGCTCGTGGAGTCCAGGACCTTCTGTCGGAAGTCGGCGTCCATGAGCAGGACGGCGGCCTTCGAGAGCACGCGGAGCTGCGGGGCCGGAGAGTCGCCCTCGGGGATGAGCAGTGCGATGGCGCAGTGGACGGGGTTGCCGTCCATGGTGTTCCAGTCCACGTCACCAGCGAACTTCACGACGACGACCGAGGCCTCCTTGCTGCCTGGGCACTTGGCGTGAGGAATGGCAAAGCCGCCCATCATGCCGGTGGTGCCCTCCTCCTCACGGTTCTTGAAGGCCTCGTAGATGTCATCGGCAGAGGCAGCGACACCGTTGGCGACAAACTTGTCGGCCAAGAAGTGCAAGACCTCGTCCACGTTGGTGGCGGGGTTGTCGAGATAGACGTGCGATGCAGAAACAAATTCGCTCATGTCAACTCCTTACGAGACGCTCTCGGAAGCTCTATGTCCATCATACCGTTTGGCAAGCGCAAAGAGCACGCCGCCCGCAATGCTCCCAAGAAGAACTGCAAGCAGCCACCATTGCCAACCCGTCACCACCGGGCAGATGAGCAAGCCGCCTACGGGCGAGGGGGAGCGCACGCCCCACACGAAGCTCAGGACGGCCGCAAGCGACGATGACGCCATCATGATGGGCCGCGCCGCGGCGGGACCATCCTTCACGAAGGGAATCGTGCCCTCCGTCACGTGGGTGATCCCAAGCACGAGGTTCTTGCGGGACTCCCTGCGCTCGTCTGTCGAGAAGGCCGAGGGCACAAGGGCACACGCAATGCTCGTCACGATGGGAGGCGTCATGCACGCAGCAGACACGGCCGCCGTGATTGCGGTGCCCGCAGCATAGGCAAGGCTCCCCCCTCCCTCGAGCAGCCCCGTCATGAGCGTGAGCACGCCCGTGACAAAGGCAACCTTGTTCACGGGCCCGCCAAAGTCCCAAGCGCAGAGGCACCCCAGCAAAACTCCTGCGACGACGGGGGCCGCCAGGACGCAGGAGCCGAGGATCTCCGTAAAGACGCGGCTCATGCCAGCCGTGGGAGCAGCAATGGCGCACATGACAAGGCCCGCGACCACGGTGGGAACCAGTGGATAGAGCACGCCCACCTTGAGACCGTCTATGAGCTTGGGCAGGCGAATGAGCCCCCGCATGAGGGCCTTTGTGATGTAGCCGGCGAGAAACCCTCCCACAACGGCCCCAATGAAGCCGGGGCCTCCCGAGAACGCCAGGCCCGTGATGACACCCCAGGTAGAGGCGTTTTCGGCAAGGCCCGCCTCGGCGATAAGCCCCACGGCATAACCCGAGACAATGGCCGGCCTGCCGGCGATGGACTCGGCAATGTGGGCCGAGAGAACCGGCATGGCGAGAAGCACCATCAGCCGCCCTATGGCGTAGAGCGCATCGGGCACAAAGCCCGCAGGGGTGCCCATGAGCTGCGCCGCTGCGGTGAGAATGCCGCCAACCACGAGGAAGGGCAGCGTGTGGTTGATGCCACCCATGATGTGGCGGTAGAAGGCATGGAGGGGGCCCGTGTCATCGTCGTGCTCTGCTCTGCCCCCGGCTGCGGCAGCCGCGTGTGCCGCAGCCTTCGCTGCCGCGTCGCCTTTCGAGTCGAGGTTGGCAATGTAGTCCTCGGCAATGGAGAACGCCCGGTCGATAAGGGCATTGGGGTCCATGATGGCATCGGTCACAGGAACGATCACGGTGGGTCGTCCTGAGAAACGCCCGGCATTCACGTCACGGTCCGAGGCAACGATCGCGCCCCTCGCACGTGCAATCTCATCTGGCGTGAGCCTGCCCTCGACGCCCACCTGGCCGTGCGTCTCGACCTTAATGGTAAGGCCACGATCCTGGGCCGCCTTCTCAAGCGCGGCGGCAGCCATGAACGTGTGGGCTATGCCCGTGGGGCAACCCGTAACTGCGACTATGTCGAAAGCAGGCTCACCCATGCGCTACTCCCCCACTGACTCCTTGCGCATACGCAGCGCCTCGTAGGCACAGCCGTACATGGCTGCCTGGTTGCCAAGGGACGCCGCCTCAATGGCAACGTCCTTGCACGTGGAGAGGGAGTGCGCCTGGAAGCGCTGGCGGAGCTCGGGCGCAAACGTCGCAAACGAGCCAGCCACTCCACCACCGATGAGATACATGGCGGGATCAACGATGCAGGAGATCTGCGACATGGCAAGGGCAAGGTACTCGCACATCTGGTCCACGGCAATCTTTGCGCACTCGTCGCCCTTCGCGAGGGCACGGAACACCGAGAGCGTGTCGGTGGCGTGCTCCACGTGCACCGGCGTGACGCCGCGCCTCTCGCACTCATTGAGGTAGAGGCGAACGATGCCCTTTGCGGAGGCGTACTGCTCGAGGCAGCCGTGGCGCCCGCACCCACAGGTCTCCGTTTCGTGGGGGTTCACCGTGATGTGACCCACCTCGCCGCCGGCGCCAAAGGCACCTGCGACCAGGCGTCCGTTTACCACCACGCCGGCGCCCACGCCCGTGCCCAGGGCGATGAGCACAAAGCTCGAGACGCCATGGGCAACCCCTGCCCAGAGCTCGCCCAGCGCGGCGGCGTTGGCGTCGTTTACGAAGGCAATCGAGGCATTGGGGAAGGCAGCGCTCATCGCGGCGACAAGGCCATCCGGGTCGAGCTCGATGTTGGGGAGAAAGCCCACAGTACCGTCGTCCGCAACGGGGCCAGGGATGTCGAGTCCGCAGGCAATGACGTCTTCCGGCGTATTGTCATGGGCGGCGAGGAGGCGCGTGATGCCGTCCGTCACAACGGCAAACGCTTCCGACGTCACAAGTGCGGGCGTAGGAATCTTGCGTTCCTCGAGGAGCTCGCCCTCGGGCGAGAACAATCCCGCCTTGATGCTGGTACCCCCGATATCGATGCCGAGGACGGCTTGCATGGCTTCCCCTTTCGTTGGCTTTTCTCACCGCTGGATAGCGGCCGGGCATGCTGCATCCATCATCCCACGACAAGCCCATCTGTGCACGCCCCATGACGCAGAACGTCGGTATGGTTACGCGTTTGGCATGTCGGTGTAGGCTGCGTTCGGGCAAGGCGTGCGCCACCCCATCGACTACACTCGTTGGCATGGCTCGACCATCACTCAATTGCCCCACGAGACCATATTGGAGACATCATGGACACCAAGACACCTACCACGCCCAACGCAGCGCTTCCCAATCCCAAGAAGGACATGGCAGACCTCGACGCGCTCGAGCTTCGCCGCTTTGCGCTGCGCTACGCGCTCGATGAGATTGCCACGTTTGGCCCCTCGATCGACCCGCCCAAGGCTACGGAGGAGCGCGCAGAGGCGTTTGCCGTGCTCGACGAGGAGGCCACGCGCCTTCTCTGCGCGCCGGAGGTGGGTGCCCTGCTCGACCGCCTTGAGTCCAATGCGGGAATCATTGGCGAGACCCGTGCGGCGCAGGTCAAAATCTTGAAGCGCGACCGCGCCTCGCTGGTGAATGTGCCGCCCGAGGAGCAGGCGGCGTTTTCGCGCCTTGCCGTCCAGGCGAATGACGTCTGGCGTCGCGCCAAGGCCGCGAACGATTGGGCCAGCTTCGAGCCGTACCTTGACCGCCTTGTGGCCGCCCGCGTGAGCATGGCCCACGCCATGAACCCCGATGCCGACCCCTACGACGTGTGGCTTGACCACTACGAGCATGGCACGAGCCGCGCCTTCTACGGCCCCTTCTTCGAGAGGGTCAAGGAGTGCGTGGTGCCGCTTCTGGCAGAGTGCATGGCGTCGCCGAGAAAGCCCAGCCACCGCGTGGTGGAGGGCACCTTTGACGAGCGCCGTCAGTGGGACCTGGCCCGCAACCTCATGCGCATCGAGGGCGTGGATGCGGATGCCCTGTGGCTTGGCTCGACCGAGCACCCCTACACCGGCGGCCCCTCCATTGGCTTTGTCGCGATCGCGACGCACATCTACCCCGATAACGTGCTCTCGAACGTCTTCAGCATGCTCCATGAGGGCGGACACGCCATGTACGAGCAAAACGTTGATTCCGCCTACCGCTTCACCTCGCTCAAGGGCGGAACCAGCTCCGGCATGCACGAGTCCCAGTCGCGCTTCTTCGAGAACTACGTGGGAAGAAGCGAGGCCTTCTCCGAACAGCTCACGCGCCTTCTCGCCAAGCATTTCCCCGGTCAGCTTGGCCGCATGACGGCCCACCAGCTCTACATGGCCGAGAACTGCGCCGAGCCGGGACTTATCCGCTGCGATGCTGACGAGCTCACGTACCCTCTACACATCCTTTTGCGCTACGAGATTGAGCAGCTGCTCTTCTCGGGCGAGGCCAAGGCGGCAGACGTGCCCGGACTCTGGGCAGATCGTTGCCGCACCTACCTTGGCCTTGAGGTGCCCACGGACACCGAGGGTGCCCTGCAGGACACGCACTGGTCCGACGGCGACTTTGCCTACTTCCCCACCTATGCGCTGGGCAGCGCCTTTGGCGCCCAGTTCAAGGCTGCCATGGTTCGCCAGGGCGTGGACTTCGATGGCTGCTGCGCCTCGGGCGACCTTGCACCGATCCGCGAGTGGCTGCGCTCCAACATCTGGCACTGGGGGCGCGCCAAGGACTCCGCGCAGCTCATGCGCATGGCGTGCGGCGAGGACTTTGAGCCGCGCTATTACACGGACTACCTCGTCGAGAAGTTCTCGGCAGTCTACGAGCTGGACCGCTAGCGTGCGCGCGCTTATCCAGAGAGTAGAACACGCTGCCGTAGAGGTGGACGGCGTCGAGGTGGGGTCTTGCTATGCCGGCTACCTCGTGCTTCTCGGCGTTGGCCCCACAGATGACGAGAACGTCACCCGCCGCATGTGGGAGAAGGTGCGCAAGCTCCGCATCTGTGCCGACGCGGAGGGGCGCACGAACCTCTCGCTCGTCGACGTGGGGGGGTCGCTCCTCGTGGTGAGCCAGTTCACGCTCTACGCCGACGCGCGCAACGGCAACAGGCCCTCCTTTGCGGGAGCCGCCCCGGCAGACCGTGCCAACCGCCTCTACGGGCTCTTTTGCGAGCTTGCCGAGAGGGACCTGGGACCGGGTCGAGTGGGGCATGGCGTCTTTGGCGCCCACATGCGCGTGAGCCTTGTAAACGACGGCCCCTTCACCGTGATGCTCGACTCTGGGGAGCTTGGCTTTTGATGACGCTCGAGGTGTTGCGACGTTGGGCGTGGTAGAGTCTCTTCATGCTAGGCGACAGCGACATCTTGCAACACGAGTGCATGCAGGCATTTTCCTAGCTAGCAAAATGGCAGTTCCGGAGGGGAGATTATCATGAAGGGCTTCTTCAGCGAGTTCCGCGAGTTCATCTCGCGTGGCAACGTGATGGACATGGCGGTTGGCGTGATCATCGGCGGCGCGTTTACCGCCATCGTGAACTCGCTGGTTGGCGATATCATCCAGCCGCTCATCACCGGTCTTACCGGCGGCAGCACAGAGATTGGCCTCGTGGTGAACGTTGGCGCCGCCCAGCTCAACTTTGGTGCGTTCATCTCGGCCATCATCAACTTCGTCATCATTGCGTTCATCATCTTCTGCCTGGTCAAGAGCATGAACAAGCTCTCCGAAGAGACCAGGAAGCTTGCCGGCAAGCAGGAAGAGGAGAAGGAGGCGGCCGCCCCCATCTGCCCGCACTGCCTGGAGGAGGTCAAGGCCGGTGCCACCCGCTGCCCGCACTGCGGTGGTGAAATCCCCGGCGGCGCGAAGCCTGCAGCGTAGATGGGCAAAGGGCATCAAAGTTATAAGTAGGTGCATCCGCGCCGGTAAGACCTACCCTGAGTGTCGGAGCAGGGAAATGGGATTCCGACTCGGATATCGCGCTCTAGCGCCCTGGTCTAAAACGTCACCTGATTTGAGGCCTCTGCTTCGGCGGGGGCTTTTCCTTTGCCATGAGCGCGCCCACGGCATCGGGGGCAGGGGGATGGCGCCATGTCTGAGACCGAGGCCGCCAGCGACAATATGGGCGAGTGGGCGGCTGCGCACAAGCCGAACAACGGGGCAAAATCGGCCCGCCGTTCAGCTACATTTGCGCGATAGCGACAAGGTCTATTGCTCTCTCGGCGTTAGTTTGGCGATTTTGCCTTGGACCAACAGTGGGCCCGTCGCATAAAAGTGCGATATCGTACGGTTTTTTGTTCATCGCTGCATGAAATGGCGTTATCGTAAGGCGGTTTTAGCGCCGTAAGATAAAATATTGAATCATGTTTGCATATTTATGTATATTTTATATTATATATGCAAAATCACGCAAACATGGTTGAAATTTTTATCCTGTTGGCAAAAAGGGACCGCACGATATCGCGTTTTCATGCAGCGGTTGCCGAAAAACCGTACGATATCGCCTTTTCGTGCAAGATGGCTCAACCGTGGGACGCCCATTCGCTGCAGGCTTCGGCTTCTCTGAAGAAACCCCGACGTGTAACGCTTATTGCACCGTGAGAGACGGGTTGAGCGCAGAAACACCAGTGGCGGAATAAGGTGGAGACGTCGGACCCCGCCTTGCGCGTACATGCGAGCTGGCTTTTCTGACAGCCAAGGGGAGGGCCCACAGGCATTGCCGCCGCGGGGCTCTCCCCCGTGTCTGCCATACGCCCATCGACTACCTCCACCTCGTAATCTCCTTCTTCGACCGGGGACGGAGATGCCCCACGATGCGGGAATCGGCCAAGCTTCGACGAGACGAGACTCACCGCCCTCGAGGCGTCTGCCGTGATCGTGAGCGCACGCGATCCAAGCTGCGCCGGAGCAGAGGCATCCCCGACATTCACGTTCACATAGAAAGCTCTAGGGAAGCTCTCTACCATGCTCCAGAACGGCAGTTTAATGATCGCTGGCGTCATCGAACTCACGCCCATCTCAAGGAAGAGCACGTGCTCGGCACCTTCCGTCAGATGGTCATGCAGAAACGTCTCATAGGCAGCGCGCGCAGCCTTCCACTCTTTGCTCTCGCAGAAGTGCTCATCGCGAATCCAGGGAACCATCAGATGGTGGCACTCAGAACAGCGCGGCAGAAGGTCGTATTTGATGCATGGCACACTGTTCACAATCTCTGTCGCCGCAACAAGCTCGTCTGCATGTGAGAGGAAGTCCTCCGTATTGTCGGTGCATGGCTGGCTGCACTGCACGAAGCGCAGGTTTCCCTGAAACTCCCAGACGCGGTCTCTTCCGAAGGCGCGTGGCACCTGCCCAGCCACATTCGTCGTGAGTACGACGTGCGGCTTCTCTGCGAGGATACGGGCGAGCCCTTTGTACACCTTGCCAAGAGGTAGGCGCGCCACATAGGCGAAGACCGCCGAATTGAACGCCCGCGCCTCCTCGTTCGATGAGAAGGGGTGGTAGAGCCCATCGAAGAGCGTCCTGAAGCCATGGGCCCTCTCGAAGGGACCGAACGCCTCGCCGAACGTGGCCGATGGATGGTAGAAGTCGTATCCGACGGAGGTGGACACCCCCGACCCGATGCCTACCACTACGGCATCTGAGCTGTCGATGAGTTCTGCCAGACGCTCGGCCTTGCGCTCCAGAGCCTCTTATCCCACGCCGGCTGTGGTGCGAAGCGCCTCGGTGATATCGCCGTCCCCGACAGGCAAGCGGCTCTGGATTGCGCGGGGCACGAGTGGCGCATCTGCTGCCGAGACGCTTCCGGGCACCGATCCTTGACCGTAAACTTACTCCGGAAGGTGCGAGGTGATGAGGGTCATCTCGCCCGCCAGGCAAACGTCACCGGAGCCAGACGGGACTAGGAAGTGGCTTCCCGCGCACACCCCGTGCTCGACGCCGGCGCCATCGCAGGCGGTTCCGGAGCCCTCGATCACCGAGAGGCACATGAACGGCCATGGCTGCTCAAGGACCTTCTCGCCAGAGACGCGCACGCGCTCGACATCGAAGTTGGGGCAGGCCATAAGCTCGGTCACGCCATCCCTCTCGGACGCGGTGACCTTGCCCGACGCGGGCGGGACTTGGTCGTAGTCAACCACGTCGAGGGACTGCCTCACATGGAGCGGACGCTTGGTCCCGTCGGGTTGTACGCGATCGTAGTCGTAGACACGGTAGGTGACGTCGGAGGACTGCTGGGTCTCCAGGATGAGCGTGCCACCCATGATGGCGTGCATGGTTCCCGGCTCGATGCGGAAGAAGTCGCCGGGATGGATGGGCACGTAGTTGAGCATATCATCCCAACGGCCCTCGGCAATCATGGCCGCAAGCTCCTCTCGGCTCTTGGCACGCTGTCCCACAATGATGCGCGTTCCGGGCTCACAGTCGATGACGTACCAGCACTCGCGCTTGCCGAGCGAGCCATTCTCGTGCGCGGCTGCGTAGGCGTCGTCCGGATGCACCTGCACAGAGAGGTCCTCGCGCGCGTCGAGGATCTTGACAAGCAGCGGGAAGCGGTCTCCCTCGGCCCCGGCAAAGAGCTCATGGTGGCCTTCCCAAAGCTCGGAGAGGTGAAGGCCGTCAAACTCGCCGCCAGCAACCGTGCAGTCGCCGTTGGGGTGAGCCGAGATGCCCCAGCACTCGCCAATAGGGCCATCCGGGATGTCGTAGCCAAAGCACCTCTCAAGCTCGCGACCACCCCAAATCTTCTCGTGAAAGATGGGCGCGAGGAAAATGAGGTCTCGTGCCGAACCAGTTGCTGCGCCTGCCATACGAGCCACCCTTCCCAAGACCACCGTCAACGTAACCATCATACGATTGACCCGCCGACGAATCCTCCGCACCAGACACTGCAAGAATCTGACATATTTTATTTTTTATATTACAGGCCTAATCATGTACGATTGGAACTGTCCGTGGTCTCGTCTCCATCGTGTCGGGCAATGTATTCGACGGATGAGAGGCCCCTACCCAGTTCGCGCTTGCGACGGGCGCGGGCGGCCTCAAAGCGCCTGCGGGAAGCCCGGATTGCCTGGCGCTGACGAGCCAAGGCCTCGTTCGCGTTCTCCTTGCCCGAAACGATATTCGAGAGGGCGTGGACGGGATGCGCCGGCGCAGCCACACGTACGGCTGAGGTAAGGATAGGCACCACGAGTACCGTAATTGCGCCGGCCGTCACCAGAACAGAGGCGTCCTGCGTGGTCATAGCACCCGCATCGACCACAATCTGGGTGATGGCCACCACAAGCGGCAGCGCCATCACGCAATAGGCAGTGGTCACAAAGCGCTCCTGCGACTGCATGCCACGAGTCTCGGGGTTCACGTGCAGCGATATCGCCACCGAGACGCCACGCACCACCAAAATGAGTCCGATGAAGAGGAAGAGCAGGCCGGGGTCAGAGAGCGCCGCGGCAAGATCAATCCCTGCGCCAGAGATCACGAAGAACGCAGGGATGAGAAAGCCGTTGCCGATGGCCTCGATTCTCTCCTCCAGCTCCTCGTTGCCGTCCGGGAAGAAGACGCGCAGCACAAAGCCAGCGGCAAACGCCCCCAGCACCGAGTCAAACCCAAAGACATCTGCGAGAAAGACTAGAAACACGAGGAGGAGCACTACGAGGCGAAGGGGCGTCTGCGTGCTGGCCCCAGCGCCTGACCGAACGAAGTCGCGAAAGCGCGCACCAAGTCGCGCGGTGGATTTCGAGAGGTGCGCGATGCGTACGCAGACCAGGAGGAAGGCCACAAGCACGATCACCGTGGCAACCAGAGACCTGGTGGAGAGCAGCAGCGCCACCGCTATAACCGGAAGCACCTCTCCCGTAGCGCCATAGGCGGTAACGGCGCGGCCCACGGGAGTGTCGGTGAGGTTGCGGGCACGCATGATGGGCGCCAGGGTTCCATATGCCGTGGTGGTGAGCATGATGGCAAAGGCAATGCCTGCCATGCCGGTAAAGCGCTTGAACCCGGTGAGGCTCGCAAGCGCAATGGCCGCCACCATGGAGATTCCCCAGCATATCGAGGCATGCCTTCCCAAGGGCCCCACGAGCTCTGGTGGCTTTATCTCGTAGCCGGCCATCAAGAAGAGGAACGCCATACCAAGCTCGGAGATGAGTGAAAGCGTTCCACCGCTGGGGCGAATCACGTCTGCCCCATAGGGGCCGAGAAGCGCTCCGGCAAACACGAGGAAGACGACCTCAGGGATAGCCCTGCCCGGAACGACGCTCGCCACGAAGGGGGCAAGCGCGGCAACGAGCATGGCGACCGAGAGCGAGAGGAGCTGGCTGGCCACCCTGGTACCTCCCGCCTCGCACGTTTCTCGACATATCTACTGGAGCGCAGCCCTCAGGCCCCCACGCACGAACGTGGAGAACCCGGCGAGATGCCCAGCGACCATGTGAAGGCCCTCATCGTTCGCAAGGATCTGGATGAACGCATCGGCACTCATGGTAGCAAAGAGGCGCGAAGAGAAGCCGTCTGCGCTGGCGGCGTTCTTGCGGGCCAAGCGATTCGAGACCATCTCGGCAATCTCATCGACCTTCTCGTCAAGGAACTCTTTGACCACGGGATTGTCTCGGTTGCTCAGGACAATCTTCGGGACCAGCGGATACTCCTTCATGAGCTCTGCCAAGCCGTCGGGCAGCGCCTCAACGTTTGTGGGCTCGCCCTCCCCGTCGCAGATTACGGCAATATCGTGCTCGATCCAACTCGCAAGAATGCTGGGAAGCTTGCTCATCAAAGGAGAAACAACGCTCTTGAACAGGTCTTCCTTGCTGGTAAAGAAGAAGTAGAGCGCCCCGGTTGTCACGCCGGCCTTCGAGCAGATCTGACGAAGGGAGGCACCCTCGTACCCGCACTCTGCAAACTCCTTTGTCGCTGACGCGACAAGACTCCTCTTTGTCTCGCCGCTGTCGGTCTGAGCCCTTCTCGACATCTGGCTACCGCCTTTTCCATCTTCAGCATGTGGCTAGATACTGCTAATACTCTGTCGACACTAGCCTGTACCAGCCGTTCATTATGAACTCAATGCGCAATTCACCACGCATTAGAAGTGCATTATTTGATAAAAATCTCAGAAACTTCTCCATGGCTTGCCAGCCGCTTAGGGCCGTGCGTCTTGAAGACGCAGAAAGTGGTCGCAGACATTGCTTCGCCGGAGGTACTCCTTACCATATGGATCGACAACGGGGACCAGTCCATCGGGACTGTCTGCAAAGAACATCTCCGGCTCCTTGTACACATGGGGCACCGCCAGCGTGAAGCCGCGGCTGCAGGTGCCCTGATACTTTCCGGTCTCCTTGTTTATGGCAAAGGAGCCGTAGATGCAATCCGAACAGTGAAAGCCAGCCATGAGAGAATCCTCCCAGTACGAGTCGGAAAAGCTGTTGGCGCACGGACGCGCGTGCTCAAGCTCCCACGCTAGCCCATTTCCCCTTGGGCGAGAAGGTCGCGCACCTTGAGCAGGCTCGGGCACACGCATGAAGCGACGGAACGAATCTCGTCGTTGGGACTGGCAAGATCGGGAACCATCACCGTATAGAAACCGCCCGCTGCTCCTGCGCGCACCCCATTGAAGGAGTCCTCGAGCACCATCGTGCGAGCGGGCTTGGTGCCCAGGCGCTTTGCCGCCTCGAGGAAGACGTCGGGCGCCGGCTTTGCGTGAGGGACCTCACTGCCCGGAACGATTACCTGGAAGCAGTCGAGATGGCCAATGAAGCGCAGGTTGCGCTCAATGCCCTCCTTGGACGAAGACGAAGCCACGGCGCAGGGAACGCCTTGCTCGCCCAGATACGCCAGAAGCTCATCAAGGCCCGGCTTCTTCTCGACTCCTTGGGCAAAGACCCTCTCGGCAAGAAGCGAGAAGTACGCCCAGAACGCCTTGGTGTCCAGCTGCGAGCTTACCATCTCGTGAAGGAGACGGACGGCATTGTCACCAGCCGAGCCACGCACTGCGTCGGCGAGGCCGGGTGGCACATCATAGCCAAAATGGGCCAGCGCCGGGGCCCAACACTCCATCCACACGGGCTCGGTATCGACCATCAGACCGTCCATGTCGAAGATGACGCCGTCGAACATGTGGCGCAACCCCTTCCATCGCTTTCTTAGGCACACGCCTCGTTGTAGGGTACCCTAACTGGGAAGCATCAAAACCTCTTCACTTCATCGATACCTTTGCGGCATCCATGGGAGGCTGACCGCCATGTCAGGTATGGGAATTGTGGTTGCGTGCTCGCTCGCCGTGGGCTACGCCTGCGGGTCATTTCTCACGGCGGAGCTGACGAGCAGGCATGCGAGCGGCAAGAGCGCCTTCGATGTGGGGGAGGGTAATCCCGGCATGGCAAACATGGGTGCCACCTATGGCACCACGTGGGCAGCGGTCACGCTCGCGGGTGACATTGCCAAGACGATTCTCGCGTTTGTGGTGGCAGGCGCGCTCTTCCCCACCGACGCTCAAGTTGCCAGCGCCACAGCCATGGTTGGCACGACGCTCGGACACGTGTTTCCCGCCTGGCACCACTTTCATGGCGGCAAGGGCGTGGCCACGACCTGCACGGGGATCATCCTCATGACGCCTGTGGCAGGAGGTGCTGCGGCGGTCATCGGCCTTCTCGTGGTGCTCTTTGGTGGCTACCTGTGCCTGGGCGCCCTGGCGATTCCCGCGGCGTGGCTCGTCATCGAGCTGGCCTTGGGGGACACGCTCCACGCGATTGCCGGTGCAGCGCTTATGATGGTTGCCGTCTTTTGCCACGGCGGTCCGGCGGCGGGCATCAGGGCTGGCAAGACGCCGCGCGCGGCGATAAGCGAGAAGTTCCTCTCGGCGTTGTTCAAGAATCATCGTTAGGTCGCATCTATACGAAGTCTGTCAATGGCGTGACGTGCTGTTCGTACACGATGCTGTTCTGTCTTTACGTTATCTTTGGGTGCACTGAATGCACAGCAAACATTCGCCGCCCGGCGAGTGGGGAGACGGCTATGCCACGGACAGCGACCGCCATTCGACTTACGGCAGACAAGACGACGCTCGACAACATCTGCGCGACACTCGGATGCACGCCATGCGACGTCACAGAGTTCGCGCCCATCGATGAGGGGCTCACGAACGACTCGTTCCGCTTCGTCGCAAACGGCAAGGCCTACGTCTATCGCAGGCCAGGCGCCGGAACCGAGAAAATCATCAACCGCGAGGGCGAGGCGTTTGCGCAGGGCATTGCCGCCAAGCTGGGGCTCGACCGTACCTTCATCCACGAGGACCCTCACCAGGGCTGGAAGATCTCGCGCTTCGTCGACGGATGCGTGCCTTTCGACTACCACAACCCCATCCACGTTGCCCGGGCCATGGAGATGGCACGCAAGCTCCACTCCTGCGGTGTCATGTCCAAGTGGAACTTTGACGTCTTCAAAAACACGGCAGGCATTCTCGAGCTTCTGAACAGCGACGAGAGGTCGCGCTACCGGGACTTTGAGACCATTCGCGCATGCGTTGAGGGCCTCGAGGAGCGCGTGCGCGCAACGTCTGGCGTGCCGGTCCTCTGCCATAACGACTTCTACGACCCCAACTTTCTCGTAAGGGGCACGGACATCTCGCTCATCGACTGGGAGTACGCCGGCATGTCCGACTACGCCAGCGATCTGGGGACCTTCATCTGCTGCAGCGACTACGGCTACGATGAGGCGCTCGAGGTTCTCCGTCAGTACTTCCAGCGCGACCCCACGGACGACGAGCTTTTCCACTGCATCTCCTACGTGGCATTTGCCGCCTGGTACTGGTTCGTATGGGCGCTCTACAAAGACCAGTGCGGCGACCCGGTGGGCGGCTGGCAGGACCTTTGGCACCGCTATGCCTCCGAGTACGGCAGGCATGCGGCACATCTCGCAAACGAGCTCTGATCGAACAAACGATAGGGCGCCCGGCGTCACTGATGACGAGCCGGGCACCTTCATGTAGATGCGACTAGGGGAGCAGCATGGAAGTCTTTGGAAGGATTGTCGTCTTCATCATCATGGGCTGCGCGGTAGCGGGGTGCGTTGCATCGGTCGTACGTCCCGAAAGCGAGCTGGGCAAGGAATTCGTGGCAGGCATTGACTCCATTGGTCCCATCTTCCTGCCAGTTGCAGGCATCATGGCGTCTGCCCCCTATCTCACCTCGTTTGTCTCGGCGGTCTTTGGGCCTCTCTTTGGCACCCTCGGTGCAGACCCCGCGATGGCAGCCACGACGGTCGTCGCTGTTGACATGGGCGGCTACCAGCTGGCAGACGCTCTCGCGCAGACGCGCGAGAGCTGGATCATGGCCATGATGACCGGCTACATGGCCGGCGCAACCATCGTCTTCACCGTACCCGTTGCGCTCAAGATGCTCGAGGCGAAAGACCGCAAGTACCTTGCCTTGGGCGTCATGAGCGGGCTTCTCGCCATCCCCATTGGCGTCTTCGCGGCAAGCGCGATCATCGCACTGGCAAACCCCGTGATTCGCGAGACCGTCTCGACCAATGCGGCCGCGACATACCAACTGGCTCTCACGTGGTCGCAGATCGCCCATAACCTGTTGCCGCTCATCATCATCTGCGTGGTCCTTGCCGTGGGGCTCGCCACCAGGCCCAATGCGATGATCCACGGGTTCATCGTCTTTGGTCGCGTGCTCGACAGCGTGCTCAAGATTGTCTTTGTCGTTGTGGTCATCGAGTACTTTACCGGATTCTTCTCGACCATCTTCGGCTCTTTTGGCTTCGACCCCATCATCGCGGATGAACAGGACCAGTTCCGCGCCCTGGAGGTCTCGGGCGCCATTGGCATGATGCTCTGCGGCGCCTTCCCCATGGTGTGGCTCATCAAGACATACCTCGATAAGCCCCTCTCGAAAATCGGTCGCGCCGTGGGCCTGAGCGCAGATGCCACAGCTGGCCTGCTTGCCGCATCCGCCAACGTGCTTGCCGCACTTGCCATGGTCAAGGACCTCAGGGCACGTGACAAGGTCATTGTGATCTCGTTCAGCGTGTGCTGCGCATTCCTCTTTGGCGATCACCTCTCGTTCACTGCGAACTTCCAGCCAACGCTCATCGTGCCCGTGCTGCTGGGCAAGCTCGCAGGGGGCGTCTGCGCGATATTCTTTGCGACACGTCTGGCGATACGAAAGGCCGAGGAGCTTGAGACACAAGACCTTGCGCTCGAGGGCCAGCAAGGGTAGGGCAAATCGACTCCAAGGCGGGGCGGTCTGCATAAAACTCCCCTAACGCGGGAGATTTCGGCTTTCCATGCACAAAACCGCCCTATCGCGGGGACTTCTGAGAGCGATGACATCAATGGCTGAACAATAGTTACAAGATTATGGATATTCTGTATGATTAATTTATAAGTATGAATATAGTAATTACATTCCTGATATTCGCATCCCAAAGTGCCCCGCGATAGGGCGGTTTTGTGCATGGCAGCTAGGATTTCCCGTCGATAGGGCACTTTTGTGCAACGACCGCCGGGAGCATCCGCGAGGGGCTGCGAAACTGGGAGGCCGTGGGGCCGTGCGAGCCCAGTGCACCGCGCACCTACCACTCGCCGACCCTGTCTGCCCACACGCAGCTCCATTTTGCGCGGCCACGGACATCTACCCACACCTCCGGGAGCGGCAAACAATAATGTTTGCTCAGTCACGACAGAGGAAGGAGCAGCATGTCTACAGAGGTCACCCTTGAGCGCTTTACGTTCCCCTCGACAGACGGTGTGTCGACCATCAGCGCGTGCGCCTGGTGGCCGACGGGCATGGCGTCGGCCAAAGCTGAGGAGAGGCCAGCTCCCCGAGGCGTAGTGCAGCTCGTCCATGGTATGGCCGAGCACATTGACCGTTACGACGCCTTTGCGCGCTTCCTCGCTTCGCACGGGTTCCTCGTGGTTGGCCACGACCAGATAGGGCACGGCCGCTCCTGCTCCCCAGAGCATTGGGGTGAGCTGCCTGTTGGGAGTGGGGCACGCGCGCTCGTGGAAGACATCGGCGTCCTGCGCGGCATTGCACAGGAGCGCGTTGCCCCAGGGACTCGCTACGTGATCTTTGGGCACAGCATGGGCAGCTTCGAGGTGCGCGCCTACGTCTCGCGCCATGGGGAGGGCCTGGCGGGGGCGGTCGTTTGCGGCACCGGATTTCTTCCCTCCGCAGCGTCGAGGGCAGCGCTCCGGATCACGTGGCTCGAGGCGTTCTTCAGGGGTGCGGACTATCACTCCGAGTTCGTCGACTCCATGGGGGCGGGCGGCTATGGCAAGGCCATCCCCGACGCCCGGACAAACCTCGATTGGCTCTCCTACAACCGCAAGAACGTCGATGACTACATTGCAGACCCCTCCTGCGGCTTCATGTTCTCCGTGGGCGCCTACCATGAGCTTGCCGCTCTCACCGCCGAAGCCAACTCACCCACATGCGCCGCAGGCGTTCCGCGAGACCTGCCGCTGCTCTACATTGCCGGTGCCGAAGACCCTGTGGGCAGCAACGGCGAGGGCGTCGAGAAGGCAGCAGCGCTAGCTCGTGGTGCTGGCTCCGCAGACGTAACGGTGAAGATCTATCCGCACATGAGGCATGAGATCCTCAATGAGGCGGGCCATGAGCAGGTCTTTGCCGACGTGCTGGCATGGATCGAGAAGCGCGTGTCCAGGAAAAGCGCAGCCGCTGCTGCCAGCGCACCCAAGGAGTCCTAGCCATGACAGCCGAGAAGTACGTCATTGCGCTCGACCAGGGCACTACCTCCAGCCGTGCGGTGCTCATCAATCGCGCGGGTCGCATGGTCGACTGCGTACAGCGTCCATTCCAGCAGATCTTTCCCAAGCCCGGTTGGGTCGAGCATAACCCGCAGGACATTCTCTACTCGCAGCTTGGCTCGCTCACGGAGCTCTTGGCCAAGCGCGGCCTCACAGCAGACGACATCGACTCCATTGGCATCGACAATCAGCGCGAGACGACCATCGTGTGGGACCCCACCACGGGCCAGCCCGTCTACAACGCCATCGTGTGGCAGTGCCGACGCACGGCGGGCCTCGTGGAACAGCTCTGCGGCACGCCGGGGGCTCGCCAGATGATTCAAGAGAAGACTGGTCTTCTTCCCGATGCATACTTCTCGGCCAGCAAAATACGCTGGATCCTTGACAACGTGCCAAGCGCCCGCGAACACGCCGAGGCAGGCGAGCTTCTCTTTGGCACCGTGGACACCTGGCTCATCTGGATACTCACCGGCGGGCTGGTACACGCCACCGATGCCACCAACGCCAGCCGCACGATGCTCTACAACATCCACGAGAACTGCTGGGACAAGGACCTGCTCGGCCTCTTTGGGATCCCGGCGTCGATGATGCCAGAGGTATGCCGCTCAAGCGGCCCGTTTGGCGAGACAAGCTACCCTGGCGTGCCGGCGGGCATCCCCATCGCCGGTGTGGCGGGCGACCAACAGGCAGCCCTCTTTGGCCAGTGCTGTTTTGAGCCCGGCCAGGCAAAGAACACCTATGGCACCGGCTGCTTCATGCTCATGCACACCGGTCACGAAGCAAAGCTCAGCACGAGCAACCTGGTCACAACCATCGTTGCCTCGGCACCCGAGGCAGAGGGCACCGAATACGCGCTCGAGGGCTCTGTCTTTGTCGCGGGCGCCCTCATCCAATGGCTCCGTGACCAACTCGGCATTGTCCAGAGCGCCGCCGACACCGAGTGGCTGGCCAAGAGCGTCGATGACACCGGCGGCGTCTATATCGTGCCAGCGTTCACGGGACTGGGGGCACCCTGGTGGAAGCCAGACGCGCGTGGGGCCATCCTCGGCATCACTCGTGGAACCACGCGCAACCACATAGCCCGCGCGGCGCTCGAGGCGCTTGCGTACCAGATTTTCGACCTAGCCGATGCCATGGCCCGAGATGCCGGACATCCCCTTGGCGTGCTCAATGTGGACGGCGGTGCCAGCGCGAACGACTTCCTCATGCAGTTCCAGGCCGACATCCTGGGCTGCGAGCTGAGAAGGCCGCAGAACACCGAGACCACCTCGCTGGGCGCTGCGTTTCTCGCGGGACTTGCCACGGACTACTGGAGCGGCATCGACGAGCTCAAGGCGCTGCGCGAGTCAGACGACGTGTTCTGCCGCCAGATGGACCCAGCGCGCGTGGAGAAGCTCGTGGCAGGCTGGCACGACGCCGTGCATCGCGTGATGTAGCCCTACCCCAGCACCTCTGCCGCAATGCGGGCCGTCTCGGTGGCGTCCTTTGCATAGAAGTCGGCGCCGACCATCTTCGCGTACTCGGGGTTGAGCACGGCACCGCCGACCACGACCTTGCACCAGGGGGCGTCCTTGCGGAGAAGCTCTATGGTCTCTGCCATGGCCGGAACGGTCGCGGTCATGAGGGCCGAGAGCCCGCAGAGTCTCACGTGGTCTTTCGCCACGGCGTCTGCGACCACCTGGGGCGGTACGTCTCGGCCGAGGTCAATCACGCTGTAGCCGTAGTTCTCCAAGAGCATCCGCACGATGTTCTTTCCGATGTCGTGGATGTCGCCGTGGACGGTGCACACCACGATTGAGCCCTTCTCGGGAACGTTGGCGTCCTGCCCGTTGGCGTCTACGGCCCTCTTGATGGTCTCGAAGCCCGCCTTGGCGGCCTCGGCCGAGGCCATGAGCTGCGGCAGGAAGAAGATGCCCTTCTCGAAGCGCTCCCCCACCACGTCGAGCGCGGGAATGAGCACCTCGTTGATGGCGTACATGGGGTCGTGCTCGGCGATGACCTGGGCTACCACCTCGGGCATGGGCCCCTTGCGGCCAGCAAGCACCAGCTCGCGGGCGCGGGCGGCGGGATCTGCGGGCTCAGCGGGAGCCGCGGTCGAGGGCACGGCACCCTTCTCGGCGGGTGATGCCGGCACGGGGGCGCGGTCGCTTCTCTCGGCATAGTTGGCCACGAAGTGCTGGGCGCTCTCGTCCTCGCCGGAGAGCACACGCCAGGAGTCGACTACGTCCATCATGCGCGTGAGGCAGGGGTTGATGATGGCGAGGTCGAGGCCGGCGGAGAAGGCCGCGGCGAGGAAGGTGCCGTTCACGAGAGGCCTGAAGGGCAGGCCAAAGCTGATGTTGCTCACGCCAAGCACGGTGCGCACGCCGGGAAGCTCCCGCTTGACCAGGCGAATGGCGTCGAGAATGGCCCCCGGCTGGGTCTGGTCGGTCGAGGCCGCCATGGTGAGACAGTCGATGACCACATCATGCCGTGGGATGCCAAGCCGTTCGCACTCGCGCACGATCTTCCTGGCAACCGCAAGGCGACCCTCGGCCGTGGAGGGAATGCCGTCCTCGTCGAGGGTGAGCCCCACCACAGCGCAGCCATAGTGCTTCACGATGGGCAGCACGCCTGCCATGGTCTGCGCCTTGCCGTTGGTAGAGTTGACCAGCGCCTTGCCGGGATAGCTGCGCACGGCGGCCTCGATCACGGCCGGCTCGGCCGCGTCAATCTGCAGGGGGAGCGTGCTCACGCCCTGGAGCTCCGAGACCAGCTGGCACATCACGGCACGTTCGTCTATTTCGGGGAGGCCGGCATTCACGTCGAGGATCTGGGCACCAGCGCGACCCTGCTCGATAGCCATGGTCATCACGTAGTCGTGGTCGCCCGAACGCAGCGCCTCTTTCATCAAGCGCTTCCCTGTGGGGTTGATGCGCTCCCCAATGACTCCCACCTGCCCATAGTCGAGCGAGCAGACGTCCTGGGCGCTCGACACGGCAAAGCTGTCGCGCACGTGCCGCCCGGCAGGCGCGCGACCAGAGAGGAGCTCGCGCTCGAGGGCAATGTGCTCTGGAGTCGTACCGCAGCAGCCGCCAATCACGGTGACGCCCGCATCCAGCATCCTCTCGACGTCCCTCGCGTACTCCTCGGGCCCAACGTCATAGGTGGTCACGCCGTCGACCACGTGCGGAAGGCCGGCATTCGCCTGCGCCATCACGGGGCATGACGCCCACGGGAGCATGCGCCCGACCAGCGGAGCCACCGCCGCGGGACCCAACCCGCAGTTGATGCCCACGACGTCGGCACCCAGGGAAGAGAGCGTGACCGCAGCCGCCTCGGGCGTAGTGCCCAGGAAGGTGCGCCCGTCTTCCCCAAATGTCATGGTCACAAACGCGGGAAGGTCCGAGTTCTCGCGCACGGCGAGAAGCGCCGCCTTTGCCTCGGCAAGGTCGGCCATGGTCTCGATCACAAAGAGGTCGGCACCGGCAGCGTCTGCGGCGCGCACCTGCTCGGCAAAGAGGTCATATGCGTCATCGAAGGGAAGGGGGCCCATGGGCTCGAGGAGCTGTCCGGTGGGGCCAAGGTCGGCCGCCACGTAGCGGGCACCGGCATCGCGGGCACAGGCGACCGCCGCCGAGAAGACCTCTTCGACGCTTGCGGCATCTCCCAGCTTGGTCGCGTTGGCACCGAAGGTGTTGGTTGTCACGACCTCGGCACCGGCGGCGACGTAGGCGGCATGCACCTCGCGAATCTCCACGGGATTCGTAAGGCACAGCAGCTCGGGCAACTCGCCCGCCGCCAGACCACCACGAGCCTGTAGCTGCGTGCCCATGGCACCGTCAAAGAGCAGGAACTCCTCACCGCGCAGCACGGAGGCGAGGTGCTCGTCGCGCACACGGCGAGGACGCAGGACAAGGCGGTCCCTGGGCCAGCGGGTCTCTTCCCGAGTGGAATCTTTGACGCTCATGAGCAGCTCCTCTCGCCGCTATCCGCGGCAGGTGTGGCCGGTGGGCCGAATGGTACAGAAGTCAAAGCAGGAGCAGCCGGCGCAGGTTGCGTGCGTCGATGGCTGGATGGCCTCGAAGAGGCCAACCACTGCCGTCACGCTCTTGGTTGGTACCATGAGCAGGGTATTTGTAAGGGTGATGCCAAGCTGTCGCTGGGCATCGAGGGCCTGGAGGAGCACGGGCTGCGTTGTCATGGGCATGTCACCGTAGCCAGGGCTAAAGCGGGAGTTGGCAAAGAGGCCACGCTCGTATCCCGCCGATACGATGGATGCCTCACAGGCATCGGCCGCGCGCTCGACCAGCGTTGTTGCTGCCGCGTCAAAGACAACCTGCCCAACGCGGTCAGTGAGCGAGAGGCGACGCAGCTCGCGCTCGACCCCCATGCCCACGGTCACCGCCATGACACCAACCGCAACGGCACCGTCCATGTGCTTTTGCATGGACGTGCCGAGAAGCTCCAGAGGCGTACCAGCAAGGCGAACGTAGGGCGTGCCGTCTTCCTTGGTACCGCGCCCCTCGGCATCGAAGATGCGCCAGACACCGCGAGGGGTGCCAATGGAGAGGCAGCGGCTCGCACCGCTGCCGATACGCCCCTCGAGCTCGGGCGTCATCTCCTGGCCCGCATAGCCCAGGTAGCGCAGCACCTCGGAGCGGTCGATTGAATCTATGGTGTACGACTCGACCATGGGATCATCCAAAGTAGCCCATGGCTGCAAGGGCGTCGTGGGTGGCGCGGGCAATCTCCGGATGGTTCATGCTGTAGATGTGGATGCCGTCGACACCGTTCTTGGCAAGGTCGCAAATCTGCTCGCAGGCGTACTCGATACCGGCGCGCGCCTGGTCCACCGGGTCATCCCCTGCACGCACGAGACGCTTCACGACCTTTGCTGGGATGGACGCGCCGCAGCTGAATGCCATGCGCTGAATCTGCTTGATGCTCGTGAAGGGCATGATGCCAGCCACAACGGGAAGCTTGATGCGGTAGCGCAGGCACTGCTCACGAAAGCGATAGAAGTCGTCATTGTCGAAGAAGAGCTGCGAGACCAGGAAGTCTGTCCCCGACTCCTGCTTGATGCGCAGGGTGCGCATAGACTCATCGAGGGAGGCGGACTCGACATGGCCCTCGGGATAGCATGCGGCACCGATGCAGAGCGAGGGCGCCGTCTCTCGCAGGTGAGCGATGAGGTCTGAGGCGTGCGCAAAGTCGACCACGTCCGAGCCGGGCCTGCGGTCGCCACGGAGCGCCAGTACGTTTTGGATGCCAGCCGCGCGCAGTCCATCCACGTAGGCGTCAACGTCGGCAGCGGTTGCGCCCATGCAGGTGAGGTGCGCCAGCGCGGTAACCCCAAGGTCACCCTCGATCCTGGCAGCAATGGGAACGGTGTTTGCCGAGTTCCTCGAGCCTCCCGCGGAATACGTCACCGAAATCCAGTCGGACCTATTCTCGGCAATCTGGGATGCAACTCGATAGGCCTCCTCAAGCGGCATCTCTCCCTTGGGTGGAAAGATCTCAAACGAGAGCGTCTGCCCTGCCGCAAGCTTATCAGTGATCCTCATAACTCCCCCATCGCACAGAAATGACCCCGAGCTTGTAACGACACATACTAAACCCGGCCAGACGGGCGCTTCGATTGGTTTACGGAATGGCTACCGAGAAGTCGGGGCACGTTGCCACGGCCGCCCATCACGCACTAGCCGCGCATGAACGAGGGCATCTCCCCTGCCGCAGTGGAGCGGGCAATGTCAAAGATGGCATCCGCCACCGCATCCTCGTCGGCGCGACCGATGTGCCAGCGAGCCGCCTGGGCTGCGACCGGCGTAGCGTTGCCCACCGCCACGGAGTTCTCGAAGCGCGTGAGGAGGGGCAGGTCGTTCTCGGCATCACCAAAGC
Organism: Tractidigestivibacter sp.; assembly: GCF_057241865.1. Classification (NCBI taxonomy): domain Bacteria; kingdom Bacillati; phylum Actinomycetota; class Coriobacteriia; order Coriobacteriales; family Atopobiaceae; genus Tractidigestivibacter; species Tractidigestivibacter sp. Next base: position 27,373 of record NZ_DBHHPX010000010.1, on the reverse strand, counting down.
AGCAGACCTCATCGTTCGTGAGGCCAAGGCTATGGGCGAGCCATTCCCCAGCGGCGCCCTTGTCCCACCCCGAAGGAAGGATGTCGATGTGCGGGCGCTCCTGCATGGGAAAGACGAAGTCGAGCTCGGGACATGCCTCCTTGAGTACGGAGCGAACTTCTCGGCCGCGAACAAAATCGCCCACGACTCGCACGTTTGCCTTCACGACGGGACGATCCGGAACCTCATCGACACTGCCTGTCACCACGAAGAAGTATGGCGCCCGGTACTTCTCGAGGTAGTCCGCGGGAGCCCTCACGGCATACTGCTCGCCCGTGCCGACATAGTCGAGAACAAGCCAGGCATCGTCCATGCTGTCAAGCACCCTGGCACACTGGCGGAGCGCCTCACAGCCGAGCGGGACCTCGTGGACGAGCTTGCCATCTACGTAGATGAGCTGGCCATTGTCAGCCAGCACCGTTGAGAGGCAGGCCTCGTCGTTGTCGAACATCCAGGTAAGGGCCGAGGGGGCCCTTCCCGTAGCAGGGGCAAAGTGCACGCCCGCAGCCTGTGCAGCATGGATGGCATCACGGGCATACGGCGTAACGACATGCTCTCCCGCCCATGCGAGGGTGTTGTCTAAATCTGAAAGGATGAGCTTGATCACGCAATCCCCCAAACAGCCATGGCCGAATCACATACAGGCCTTGCCCCACGAGTGTAACGCGATGCGAGCGCACCGACATTGCGGCCATCAGGCGCCCCGACGTAGGGGGGACACCGGGGCGCGAGGCCGCGCACTCGAAGGGCAAGACCATTCGACAGGGAGCGGCGCGAAGCGCGGGTCCCAGCCGAACCGCTGACGGGTATTGGGGGGGACCGCCAGTGGCCCACTTATGTTACGACTACCACGGCCCTCCCAACACTAAAAAACTTTTTATGCAATCAAACGTAAGGAACACAAGGTGCGAACGGTCATAATGCTCGGTAGGCGGTCAGAATGAGCACCGATGACATGATGGTTGGGGCAAGCGGGAAAGCACATGGAAATGAGGCCTCCTTGCTCCGCATGCGGCAGGCGAGCCACACACCGGCACAGCTTGCCAACACAAGCAGACACGAGAGCGCAACGCACGCCATGCCACCCATAGGCCCAAAATACAGCGCACATGCCGAGAGGAGCTTGACGTCTCCTCCCCCAATACCCCCTTCAGGGCTTCCCCTCACTCGAGCCCAGGCTAGACATGTCCCGGCGAGAACGGCGAGCACCGCAGCCCCGCCCGCGAGCGCCTCTCCCACACCGACAAAGACATGGGCACCGACCCCATCGTCTCCCAGCGCGCCAATGGCAACCAGACAGAGAAACACCCCACGAACGACGACGGGAAACGCCACCGCGTAGTTGGGTATGACGCGCCTCCCAAGATCGGTCACGCTGCACACGAGAAGGGCCACGATCAGCACAAGAAGCTCAACCATCTCTGGCAGCCCCTCGGCAGCAAGGCCCACACAGGCCCCCGCCAGTGCGCCGCAGAGAGACACCAGGGCTCTCGAACCTGCCGTCCATCCCCCAAGCTCGCGCTTGGCCGCAACGTGGCCCACGCCTCCCCCAGCGCATGCGCACAGCACGCACGCCACCAGGAGGCGAAGGCCCAGCATGCCTGTGATTCCCATAGCACCCCCTACCAACAAGGCTTCGCACATGGAGATGATATGCGAACACACGTACTCATTTCTGGCCCATAGAGGGTGCCAGACCGCTCGGTACTGGGGCAGAGCTAACAAGACGCATCGTATGACCTGCGCAAAGCACGAAAAGTGACCCAAGCCGTCAGATTCGTGACAGATTCGCATGCGGCGGAAACGCAACGCTTGGGGAACTCCAGGCCCTAGCTTGCGAAAAGGACTAGACTCATGCCCAAATGGCCCAAGCAACCCACCGAAAGGAGATGGCAGCGATGACAGAGTGGCTTGTGCGGAGGTTTCTCGCCAGCGTAAGCACAACGGATCCCGAAGGCAGAGCGCGCTATGGACAGTTTGCTGGCATCGTCTGCATCGTGTGTAACGTGGTGCTCTGCATCGTAAAGGGCACCGTGGGCATTGTCGCTGGGTCGGTCTCGATCGTGGCAGACGCCGTGAACAACCTGTCTGACGCCTCGAGCAACATCGTCGCACTTCTCGGCTTTAAGCTGGCAAGCAAACCCGCAGATGATGGGCACCCCTACGGTCACGGCCGCTTTGAGTACCTAGCCTCGCTCACCGTTGCCGCACTCGTGCTTGCCGTTGGCATCAACCTGATCATCACGTCAATCCAGAAGATCGTCTCTCCCGAGCCCCCGGAGTTTGGGCCAGCAGTCGTTGCGGTTCTCGTGCTCTCGATGGCCGTCAAGTCGTGGATGGCCGTCTTCAACGGCTCGATAGGCAAGCGCATCTCGTCCGAGACGCTCTCGGCCACTGCCATCGACTCGAGAAACGATGTCATCACCTCGGGCGCCGTCCTCGCAGCTGCCATCGTCTCATACTTCATAGGCATTGACCTCGACGGCATTGCCGGCACCATCGTGGGCGCATTCATCTGCTGGAGCGGCTTCTCGCTTGTGCGTGATGCAATCGACCCGCTTCTGGGCCGCGCGCCCGACCCGGCGCTCATCGCCCACATCCACGACAAGATCATGGGCTACCCCGGCGTTCTGGGAACGCATGACCTCATGGTCCACGACTACGGTCCAGGCCGCCAATTTGCAAGTGCCCATGTCGAGATGGCAGGCGAGGGCGACGTCTTTGCAAGTCACGACCTTCTCGACAACATCGAGCAGGCCTTCCTTAAGGAGGGTCTGGTCATGACCTTGCACTACGACCCAATTGTGACAGACGACCCACGCGTCACCGACATGCGCCACTGGATCTCCATCCACATCCGCGAGATTGACCCCCGTCTTACCATCCACGACCTGCGCACGGTACCAGGCCCAACGCACACAAACGTGATCTTTGACTGCGTGCGCCCGCACGACCTTGCAATGGCCAACGACGAGCTCAAGCAGGCCATCTCGAGGATCGTCACGGCAAGATACCCGCAGGCAGTCTGCAAGATCACCATCGACAGCAGCTACGTATCGTCGCAACAGTAAGGAATTCCATGACAGGCTACAAGTCCAAGCAAATGATCGTCATGAGGCGAGACCTCAAGATGCGCAAGGGAAAGATCGCGGCTCAGGCGGGGCATGCATGCGTGGAGGCGACGCTTATGGCACTTGCCCGCGAGGGACGTCCTGACCAGGTGCGGGTTCGTACCGCACCGGACGGGACGCCGGTTTGGGTCTACCTCGACCACCCGGAGGCAGATTCCACTCCCCTCTCTGACTGGTTTGACTCGGGGGTGGCCAAGGTCTGCGTGTACGTGGACTCTGAGGACGCGCTGCTCGACATTGCCGAGAAGGGCCGTGAGCAGGGCTTTGCCGTAGCGCTCGTGCGTGACGCGGGACTTACGGAGTTCCACGGAGAGGCAACGCTCACCTGCCTGGCATTCGAGCCTCTCCCCGCCGAGAAGATCGACCCCATCACGGGAGACCTGCCACTCTACTGACACGGCCCCAGCTAGGCAATCACCGCAAGCACAATGGCAACGATGACCAGCACAGCGGCAACCACAGGAAACGTGGAGACTGGCCGTGGGCGAGAATGGCGTGCCACGTAGGATGGCAGCTGCGGGATGGGTGCCTCGTGGATGCGGGCGTTTCTCGCCGCAGCAGCATGCTGAACCGCGAAGCACGACGTGTCTTCGCGGGGATGCGGTCTTGCGGCAGCGCCTCTGCGAACACGCTGGCGTCTGGAGGCAGTTGCGCGAGGCCTTGTGAGGGCGACCGAGCGCCCATACGGCGCACCGGCGCTTCCCCGCCTCTGGCGCTCCCCCGTCTGGATGGGGTAACTCGAGTACATGGCATCCCTCACAAAGATTGCCATCCCGAGCCGAGAACTCATGGCCCTGTGCATACAGGTATAGTCTACCCGGCTCACATTGCTGCTTGGACAGCAAATGCAGCAGGCTTCATGCAGGCGGTTCGTTTTTCTCCGTGTGCGGTCGTCTTCTGCTTCGACGTAACAACATCTTGTGCGAAGTAAGTCAACGGACTGCAACCTGTGGTAGGCGAGACGGAAATACCCCACCACCAAAATAGGATTTTGTTTCCGTTCATTAATTCCTACTTGTACAGTGGGTTTATAAGTGTCACCCTTGTTCGTGACGAGTTGTCCGGCGGAGGAGCCCCATTGGGAGCAGCCGACTTGCCTCGTCACCAGACGCACAAGGAGTAGCAGGATGAAGGCAGCAAGGAAGATCGAAGCCATCATTGGCTCAACCCCCCTCGTAGACCTCTCGGGGCTCGTGGATGGCGCAGCAACCATCTATGGCAAATACGAGGCCACGAACCCAGGCGGGTCCGTCAAGGACCGCATCGCTCGCGCGATGCTCGACGCGGCCGAGAAGGACGGCAGCCTGAAGCCCGGCGGCACTGTGATTGAGCCCACTTCAGGCAACACCGGCGTGGGCCTGGCCATGCTCGCTGCGGCACGTGGCTACAAGATGGTTCTCGTTATGCCTGAGACCATGTCCATTGAGCGCCGCAAGCTTGCCGCCTCGTATGGCGCACGCATCGTTCTCACGCCTGGCAAGGACGGCATGAGGGGCGCCGTTGCCAAGGCCGAGGAGCTCCGTCAGGGGACCCCGGGCGCCATCGTTGCCGGCCAGTTTGAAAACCCCGCCAACCCGCAGGCCCACTACGAGACCACCGGCCCCGAGGTCTGGAGGGACACCGAGGGCACGGTCGATTTCATCGTGGCAGGCGTTGGTACCGGTGGCACCATCTCCGGAACCGCTCGCTTCCTCAAGGAGAAGAAGCCTTCCGTTAAGGGTATCGCCGTCGAGCCCGCAGAGTCCGCGGTTCTCGAGGGCAAGCCCGCTGGCTCCCACAAGATCCAGGGCATCGGTGCTGGCTTCATCCCCAAGACCTATGACGCCTCCGTTGTTGACGAGGTTGTGCCCGTCACTTCTGCGACCGCCATCGACATCAAGAAGCGCCTCGCGGCAGACTACGGCCTGCTCGTTGGCATCTCCTCGGGCGCGGCGGTGGCCGCTGCCGTCGAGCTTGCCAAGCGTCCCGAGAACGCCGGCAAGGTCATTGTCGCAATTCTCCCCGACACGGGCGAGCGCTACCTCTCGATGGACCTCTAATGGACGCCCGCCCTATGACCCGCCCTGTCGGCGCAGCCAGCTCTGCCGAGGACACGCGGACCGTTGACGAGATGCCGCTTCACGAGGTCATGCGCGAGGACGCCTATGCGGCGCTTGAGCGTGACCCCTCGGCCACCTCGATCTGGGACATCGTGCTCTATTCCACGGGGACCCACATCGTCTGGACGTATAGGCGCCACCACTGGCTCTACACCCACGGCATGAAGGGGCTGGCCCTGCTCCTTGCCAAGCGTACCCGTCGCAAGCTTGGGGCAGACATCTTCCCCTCCGCGCAGATTGGCAGGCGCTTCTCGATTGACCACGGCATTGGCGTGGTCATTGGCGCCACGTCGATCATTGGCGATGACTGCCTTATCTACCAGGGTGTGACCCTGGGGATGACCGGCAAGCACGGTGGGAAGCGCCACCCCACGCTCGGCAGCAACGTCATGGTGGGTGCCGGGGCCATTGTCCTTGGCAACATCACCGTTGGCGACGATGCCAAGATTGCCGCTGGCTCGGTTGTCGTCCACGACGTCCCGTGCAACGTGACAGTTGCGGGAGTTCCGGCCAAGGTCGTGCGCGACCGTCGCTTTAGCGGGCCTCGCCTTGTGAAGGACGACTTTGACCCTACCAAGCTAGACGACGAGAACGTCCGCTGGTCCTGCGCACTGTAGTTTCTCGGCGCATAGCCCTTATCGGCCAGCGTTTGAACTGCATAGAGAGAGACCCCCGGCGTGAACCCGGCGCCGGAGGGTCTCTCTCTATGCATCACGTCGGAAGGGGGCCTTTCGGCGTCACTGGTGCATGCGGTGGCGTCACCCAGGCTCCCCCTCTCCTGCAGCAGCCTGGCGCTCGCGCACCTCATCCATGGTGAGCGAGTCCACATTCTTCACGAACAGCAGTGGCACGGCCGAGATAGCAGCGCAAACCGCAACGTAGACGTAGAGATATCGGTAGCCCACAAACTGCATGACGGCACCGGAAAGAATGGGCGTTACTATCTGCGCCGACATGCTTGCCGTATAGTAGAGCCCGGTGTAGCGCCCCGTCGAGTTGGCGCTCGCCAGCTCCATGATCATGGGATACACGGTGAGTGATACCGTCGCCATACCTATGCCAAAGGCGGCCACCCACATGTAGATGATGATTGAGAATTCTGAGGCACCTGAGATGAGCAGCGGGGACGCCACCATAAGCGCAATGCCAACGTAGGTCGTAACCTTTCGCCCTATCCTGCAGGAGAGTTCGGCCATGGGCATGTAGGCGACAATCGCCGCAAGCGTGGCCACAGTCTGCACCTGCGCGTAGGAACCCCCGGCCATGTCCCACACCACGTCTGCGTAACGAGAAATTCCGCTGGTCACGGCATTGTTCGCCATAAAGTAGAAGAAGACGCAGGCAAGCACGCAGACAAGGGAGCGCCTCCTCACCGGATCTTTCTCGCGCTCCTTGCCACCCTCGTCAGAGGCCTCAATCTCATCCTCGGGGATGCCGAGCTCGGCACTTTCGTGGTGCATCGCCCCGACTTCCCTAGGCTCGCGGAAGAACACCATGAAGATGATGGTCGTCATCAAAAGCATGAAGGAGATGACGAGGCAGACGGGAATGTAGTCCGGATTTTCCTCGGCAGGGACAAGCAGCGAGATGGCGACAAGCACAATGACGCCGCCCACGGCGGCCATAAGCGAGTTGAAGGCGTCGGCCTTGCTGCGCACCGGACGCGGCGTGACGTCGGGCATGAGCGCCACGGAGGGAGAACGGTAGATTGAGAGCACGACAAGCGTCGCTACGAGCACCGTCACAAAGAGTGGCAGGTTGTGCATGCCGTTAGCCACTGCGATAAGCGGGGTCAGCGCCGCAGCGAGAAGCGCACCCACAACGATAAACGGCGTACGCCTGCCCCACCGCGTAGTCGTGCGATCGGAAAGCGCTCCCATGAGTGGGAGCATGAAGAGCGCCAGCACGTTGTCGAGCGACATAAAAACGCCGGTCGAGGTATCGCCCATGCCAAAGGTATTCTTGAGCATGAGGGGGACCAGGCCGTCGTAGGCCTGCCAGAACGTGAGCGCCCCCATGAAGGGCAGCGTCACCAGGACGGTGCGCCTCACGTTGAGCATGGCAAGACTGCGGCCGACGATCTCGTCTTGCTTCTTCTCGGCCATCTACCTGCCCTTCCTCTGCCGCTTTGCCACACCGAGCGCAAGCGCCGCGACCGCCGCCGCACCAAGCGCCGGCAACGCAGGGCGAACCGCCTCGCGAGCCTCCTCCGCCGTGAGGGGGACCCGCTCGGACGCCCAATCCGTAAGGGGGCGCTCCGTTCGAGGACCAACGAGCTCCGCGTAGGTGAGAAGGCGCGTCACATAGCGCGCAGGGTCCTGCTCGTCAAAGATGAAGAGACGAGCCGCACGCGAGGTGCCTGGCCCGTAGGAGCCAAAGCCGGCGGCGGGTGCATAGCCAAGGTCGATGTCGCCGCAGCGGCAGACAAGCGTGTTCTTGTGATCGTGGCCAAAGTAGACCGCAAACGTGCTTCCCTCGCGAGCGAGGGCGGCAATCTCGCCGGTGTCCGTGTCGGAACCGCACACGGGTTCCCGAAGCTCTCCGGACACCCGCAGGTCGTCGATGGGAACGAGCGTGTGGCCGGGTCGGTAGTGGGCGCGAAACCCCGGGACGCCACGCTCGGCACCAAAGGCGTCGCACAGGCAGTCATATACCTGGGCAGGCGGTATGTGCTGGTAGAGAATGCAGGGCACCTGGTGTCCCATCCGCTCCGCAAGGTCGTGCGCACAGCCTGTGATCCATGAGGTCACGGCGGGGTCAAAGGGCTCGTAGCCGCCGACACCCGTGCCCGCACCGGAGTCTGCCATCATCACGGCAAGGCAGATGTCCTCTCGACCGTGCGACAACACAGGCACGGCAAGCGTCCCGGCACTACGGTAGAGCGCGGGCTCGCGAGATGCCACAAGCTCGTTCACGCACCCGGGAATGGCCCTGTACCAGCCCTCCTGTTCCTCGTTCCCAACGCCGCACTGGCGGTCGTGGTTGCCGTAGGTGACAACAAACGGAATGTTCCGCTCGATCATGGGGGAGCAGACCTTTCGCACCACCGTGCGGGCACGCGCCGCGCCATCGGCAAGCGAAAACTCCATCGCATAGCCCTTGATCTGGTCGCCGGTGAGCACCACAAGGTCCGGCCGCGCTTCGTCGAGGGCCGCGCGGATAAGCGCCATCGTGTCGTTGCGCACATGCGAGACCTCCTGGATGTCGGAGAGCTGCAGCACGCGGAAGTGCCCCTCGGAGTCAAAGCGCAACGGCCAGCCGTTCACGTGGTTCTCGTCCATCACATGCTCCTTCACTTGGGGGAAGACCCAGCAGACACACCCATGCACTCCCGCACGGGGCAACTATTCTTTGCCATCAGCAGGCTGACCATACACCTCAAAGCGCTTCGCGACGCCCATGACCTCCTCACCCGAGAGCACGCGCGGCGTGCCCGCGCACTCGGCCTGCCATTGGATGCGCGAAACAAACTCCAGGTTGACGGCCAAGCCGAACGCAGCAGCCATATTGGGCCCACAGGCGACAAGGCCGTGGCTTTCCATGAGCACCGCGCTTGTCTCGGGGTGCTCACCAAAGGCCTTGCCCACCGAGGCGGCAAGCTCCGGTGTGCCAAAGGTAGCATAGGGCGAGAGGGGCACCTCTTCGGCTCCGGAGTCTGCAATCGTAAAGTGCACCGCGCGAATGGGCTCGGCGAGTGCAGCCAGCGTGGTCGCATAGGGCGAGTGCGTGTGTACCACAGCGCGAGCCGCAGGGCGACGACGATAGACCTCGACATGCAGCGGCGCCTCGGAGGACGGCCGACGGGTGCCCTCAACCACAGTGCCGTCCAGGCGAAGCACCACGATGTCTTCGGGCGTGGTATCGAAGTACCCAAGCCCGGAGGGGCTTATGGCCATAAGGCCAGTCGTGGGGTCATACTCCGAGAGGTTCCCGTTCGTCCCAACGGCAAGGCCCTCCGTAGCAATCCGCTTTCCAAACGCGACGATGCGCTCGCGCACGTCTTCCATCAGCATGGTGCGCTCCTTCCTTGTCACCCACACGAGCGACGCTCCGTCCAAAAGCTTACCCCACACCCCTCACCGCTTTCGTAAGGCATTGCCCCTTTTCGTCTGGTATCGTTCTCAGGACGCGCGGGGGATCCACAGGGAAACGGAAGGCAGGTAGACGTGGACATAAACGAGATTGCAAAGCTCGCCGGGGTCTCCCGGGCGACGGTCTCGCGCTACCTCAACGACGGCTATGTCTCAAAGGAGAAGCGTGAGCTCATCGCGCATGTGATTAACGAGACGGGGTATGTCCCCTCCCAGCAGGCACGCACGCTGCGCACGGGCAAGACCAAGCTCGTGGGCGTCATCATTCCCAAGGTCAACTCGCACTCCATCGGCCGCATGGTAGCTGGCATTACCAAGGTGCTGAGTCGAGACGGCTACCAGGTTCTTCTCGCCAACACGGACAACGACGAGAAGGTCGAGGTCGACTACCTCAACCTCTTTGCCGAGCGCAACAAGGTCGACGGAATCATCCTCATCGCAACGGTCTTCACCCACGCGCACCATCGTGCCATCGACTCGCTTAACATCCCCGTGGTCATATTGGGCCAGCGCCTTGATGCCCACTCATGCGTCTACCAGGACGACTACCACGCCGTCTACGACCTCACGCACTCGCTTCTCAAGACCGCGCACAAGCCTGGCTACATAGGGGTGTACGAGAAGGACGTGGCGGCAGGCCTCGAGCGGCATCGTGCGTTCCTCGACGCCTGCAGCAGCATGGGCGTGGTCGTAGCTCCCGAGGCCCAGCAGAGCGCCACGTTCACGGTGGACTCAGGCTATCTCTGCGCCGAGAAGGTCCTCGACGCCGTGCCCGATGTTGACGCGCTTGTCTGCGCCACGGATGACATCGCCTTTGGCGCCATGACCTGCCTGCGTGAGTACGGCAAGCGCATCCCCGAAGACGTCCAGGTCACAGGTGTGGGAGACTCCAAGCTCTCGAAGATCATGATCCCCAGCCTCACCACGGTGCACTTCTACTACCAAACGAGCGGCGTCGAAGCGGCAAAGATGTTGGTGGATGCCATGACCGACGGAGATGGTGTCCCCCGCGAACTCCGCATGGGCTACGAAATCTATGCGCGCACCAGCACGCGCTAGCTCCAGCGCAATGATGTCGTACCGTTCGCGTCTGCTTTTCTACCACTCACCGTTATTCCTACAATCCACATTTGCATGGCCAGCCTTTGACTACCATTGAGTCTGTGAGAACGATTTCATAAGTAACTAGTTTAAATAACTTTTTACTCCATGAAATCTATTGTGGGAACGGTTCCACATCTACGAAACCAAGAGGGGAAGGGAGCATGCATGGCTTTGGATTACGCACAGGCGGCGCGTGAGGTCTTGGAGGCCATTGGGGGCTCGGGCAATATTGTCTCGGCCGCACACTGCGCCACACGCCTACGCCTGGTCATTGCCGATGATTCGAAGGTTGACAAGGCCAAGCTCGATGACGTCGTTGGTGCAAAGGGCAACTTCCAGGCAGCCGGCCAGCTGCAGGTAATCTTTGGTACCGGCACCGTCGATAAGGTCTACGACGAGTTCATCAAGCAGTCCGGCGTCACCGCTGCCACGAAGGCCGAGGCCAAGGAGGCCGCCGCCAACCAGGGCAATGCGTTCCAGCGCGCCATCAAGGTGCTCTCCGACGTGTTCGTGCCCATCATCCCCGCCATCGTGGCCTCCGGTATGCTCATGGGCATCATGAGCGCCATCCAGTTCATGGGCACCCCCGCCCCCGAGGGCGCCGGTCTCTTTGTGCTCGACACCACCAACGTGTGGTGGAAGATCGCTGGGCTCATCAATGCCTGCGCCCTTGCCAACCTGCAGATCCTGCTCGGCTTCTCAGCGGCGACCGTCTTCGGCGGCAACCCCTACCTTGGTGCATCGTTCGGTGCCCTACTCATCAGCTCCGACTTCATCAATGCCAACCAAGTCGCCAATATCCTGGCTGGCAAGGTTCCCGGCATCACTTCCATTCCCGTACTCGACGTCATCCCTGGCCTCTACAGCATCCAGTGGATTGGCTACCAAGGCCACGTCATCCCCATCCTCGTGGGCGTCTGGATCCTCTGCTTCTTCGAGAAGCGCCTGCACAAGGTCGTCCCCGAGATGTTCGACCTCTTCGTGACGCCGCTCGTCTCCGTGTCCCTGGCCGCCTACATCACCATCCTGTTCATCGGCCCCATCTTCGTGTGGCTCGAGAACAACATCCTCGGCCTTCTGCAGTTCCTGCTCAGCGTGCCCTTTGGCATTGGTGCCATCGTGATCGGCCTCATCTACAGCCCATCGGTGGTCACCGGCCTGCACCAGATGTACACCGCCATCGACATCGGCATGCTCTCCAACCTGGGCGTCACCTACTGGCTGCCCATCGCATCGGCCGCCAACATCGCGCAGGGCGGCGCCTGCCTGGCCGTGGCGCTCAGGACGCGCTCCGAGAAGACCAAGGCCCTCGCCGTACCCTCCGGCATCTCCTGCCTGCTGGGCATCACCGAGCCGGCCATCTTCGGCGTCAACCTCCCCAAGATGAAGCCCTTCGTCTGTGGCATGATCGGCGCCGCCGTGGGCGCCTTCATCTGCTCCGTCACGCAGCTCGCCGCCACGGGCATCGGTGTCACTGGCATCTTTGGCATCCTGCTCTGCATCGCCCAGCCCGTCCAGTACATCATCATGTTCGCCGTCGCCTTTGGCGTTGCCTTCGGGCTCACCACCATGGTCTACCGCGACGAGCAGCCCCCGGCAGACGCAGGCAGGGTGGCCGCCGAGACCGCTGCCGCGGCTGACGAGGACCACGCCTTCGAGGCCGAGGAGAAGGCCGAGGCAGCAGGTGCTCCCGCTGGTGTCGTCCCCGAGACCATCGGCTCCCCCGCCACGGGGACCGCTGTCGCGCTCGCAGATGTCTCCGACCCCGTCTTCGCCTCTCTCGCCATGGGCAAGGGCATTGCCGTGGAGCCCACGGACGGCCGGATCGTCTCGCCCGTCGACGGCACGGTGACCGTTGTCGCCGAGACCGGACACGCCCTGGGGCTTCTCTCCGACTCCGGCGCCGAGGTCCTCATCCACATTGGCATCGACACGGTGGAGCTCAAGGGCGAGCCGTTCACGCCTCACGCCAAGGTGGGCGACCGCGTAAGGCGCGGCGACGTCCTCATGGACGCTGACCTCTCCGCCATCGAGGCCGCTGGCAAGGCGGCCACGACGATGCTCGTCATCACGAACACCGACGCATATGCCTCGGTCGACCAGCTTGCCACCGGTGAGGTCAAGGCTGGCGACGCCGTAGTGGCCACCAGATAGAACCCCATGCACATCGTTGCGCGGGCGGTCGCTTTGCGGCTGCCCGCGCTTTACCCTAATGAGGAACGCCTTTCACCCGAGAGGAGCACCATGACCGCCGCGCACGAGCGCTGGACAACGCGCTATCACCTGGCTCCACACACGGGCTGGCTCAACGACCCAAACGGCCTCTGCCAGTTCCATGGCACCTACCACGTCTTCTACCAGGCAGATCCCTCTTGGCCGGCACCCGGCAAGAAGGGCTGGGGGCACTTTGCGAGCCGCGACCTTGTGAGCTGGGAGGACCTTGGGGAGGCCCTGGTCCCTTCCATCCCCGAGGACAAGGACGGTGCGTACTCGGGCTCCGCGCTCGTCGTGCATGGTGGTGCCCCGGATGGCCGCGACCTCATGCGGCTCTACTACACCGGCAACGTGAAGTACGAGGGCGACCACATCCACACGGGGCGTGACGCAAACGAGGTCATGGTCACGAGCGAGGACGGCCTGTCCTTCTCGGAGAAGCAGGTCCTTCTCCGCCCCGAGGACTACCCCTCGGACCTCACCCGCCACGTGCGTGACCCCTTTGTTTGGGAGCAGGACGGGCGCTACTACATGATGCTGGGCGCACGCCGCGCGGATGACGTGGGCGATGTCCTGCTCTACGAGTCCACCGACGCCGTGGCGTGGACCTACCGCGGGCGAATCGAGTCCGAGCGCCCCTTTGGATACATGTGGGAGTGTCCCAACGTCATTCAGCCGGACGGCCACGACTACCTGGTAGTATGCCCGCAGGGGCTGCCCTCGGGAGAGGCGCGTTGGCAAAACGTCTACCAGGCAGGGTACTTCCCGCTGCCGCAGAGCGTGCTCGATACGCAGGTGGTGGACGAGAGCTGCTTCGTTGAGCTTGACTATGGCTTTGACTTCTACGCGCCACAGGTGTTTAGGGACGAGAGGGACCGCTGCATCCTCATCGGCTGGATGGGCATGCCAGACGCGGACTACACCTCAGCGCCGGATGGCCTTGCGTGGTGCCACTGCCTCACCGTGCCGCGCGAGGTCTCGGTAGGCAAGGATGGCCTTCTCTGCCAGTGGCCGGTGACCGAGATCGACGGGCTGCGTGGCTTTTCTCAGCCCGTGGATCCGGCAGTGGGCGCGATTCTCCCCCACCACTATGCCGACATTGAGCTCGAAGGCATCGAAGGCGACCTTGAGCTGGGGCTCGATGGGGCGCTTGGGCTCTCCTTCTCTGCAGGGGCAGGCCAGCTGAGCATGGCATTTGTGGACGAGAGGGCCGCGGCTGGACGCACCGAGCGTATACTGCCGCTCGAGAGCCTGCACGACCTGCGCGTGCTGATTGACGGCTCTGCCGTCGAGGTCTATGCAAACCACGGTGCGGCGGTTCTCTCCACCAGGTGGTTCCCCACCGCGGACACGCTGCTGGTCACCATGCATGCCACCTGCGAGCGTGCGTGCTCCTGGGAGATGGGCGGCGAAGCGCCGCGGGCGTGACGCCACAAGGCCCCTTCCCGACAACACTTCCCAGAGTAACGCCCTCCGGTGCCGTTTTGGCGCCGGAGGGCGCGTTTGTTCGGCAACCCCGTCGCAAACCTGGGCTTCGGGCGCCATCCGGCGCCAGGCGGGTTCCTTAGAAGTCCGCGTTGCCCACGGTGCGCGGGTGCGGCAGGACGTCGCGGATGTTGTCGACGCCCGTGAGGTACATGACCAGGCGCTCGAAGCCCAGTCCAAAGCCCGCATGGTGGCAGCCGCCATAGCGACGCAGGTCAAGGTAGTACTTGTACTGCTCGGGATCCATACCCAGCTCCTTGATGCGGTCACGAAGCACGTCCAGGCGCTCCTCGCGCTGGGAGCCGCCGATGATCTCGCCAATGCCGGGGACCAGGCAGTCCGCAGCGGCAACGGTCTTGCCATCGTCGTTCAGGTGCATGTAGAACGCCTTGATGTCACGCGGGTAGTCCGTCACGAACGTCGGGCGCTCGAAGTGCTTCTCGGTAAGGTAGCGTTCGTGCTCGGTCTGCAGGTCAACGCCCCAAGAGACGGGATACTCGAACATCGTGCCCGAGTTCTGGGCATCCCCGAGGACCTTCACGGCATCGGTGTAGGTCACGCGGGCAAAGTCGCTCGTGGCAACGTGATGAAGACGGTCCTTGAGGCCCTTGTCCACCCACCTGTTGAGGAAGTCCAACTCGTCCGGGCAGTGCCCCATCACGTAGTTGATGACGTACTTGAGCATCTCCTCCGAGACGTCCATCTCGCCCTCAAGGTCGCAGAAGGCCATCTCGGGCTCGACCATCCAGAACTCCGCTGCGTGGCGACGCGTGTTGGAGTTCTCGGCACGGAAGGTGGGGCCAAAGGTATAGACGTCACCAAAGCTCATGGCGAAGTTCTCGCCCTGAAGCTGGCCGGACACCGTGAGGTTGGTGGGCTTGCCAAAGAAGTCCTTGCTGTAGTCGACCTTGCCATCCTCGGTGAGCGGCGGGTTGGCCGGGTCGATGGTGGTCACGCGGAACATCTCGCCGGCACCCTCGGCGTCGCTTGCCGTGATGATGGGGGTGCTCACATAGAGGAAGCCGCGCTCCTGGAAGAAGCGGTGAATGGCGAAGGCCGCCACGCTGCGCACGCGGAAGACCGCACGGAAGAGGTTGGTGCGGCTGCGCAGGTGCTGCTGGGTGCGCAGGAACTCGCGCGTCTGGCGCTTCTTCTGCATGGGGTAGTCGGGTGCGGAGATGCCCTCGACGGCAACGGCTGCCGCCTGCAGCTCGAAAGGCTGCGGACGGTCTGGCGTGAGGGCAAGCGTCCCGTGGACGACAAGGGCCGCGCCCACGTTTTGTCCAACGATCCTCTCGTACTCCTCGTCACCAAGGCGCTCTCTGTTGACAACAACCTGCAGGTCCTTGAAGCAGCTTCCGTCGTTCAGGGTGACAAAGCCAAAGTTCTTCATGTCTCGGATGGAGCGAACCCACCCCGCAACCACGAGCTTGGTGCCGCCAAGCTGGTCCATGTCCGCGTACAGCGCGGCGATCCTTGTGCGATCCAAGAGACTTCCTTCCTCCAGAACTGTGTCGAGCGCGTTAACCGACCCATCATATCGCAGCGAGACAAGCGAGAAACGCATGCCGGGAGACGGCAGCCGCTTCTCTCGCCATCAGCTTACACAGGTACCTGTTATTTGTGGAGGGATGATGGAGCTCGAACCCGTTCTCGCAAGGTTCAACAGCTACCTGTTAGTATCGTCCCCAGTTACACAGGCACCTGTTGTTAAGCGTGACGGCCGCGCTTCGGGTGCAGGCAAGACGAAAGGACGGCTCATATGAAGAGCGCGAATTCCAACGAGAGGCACATCCACACCAACCACAGGGCTCACGCCTGCCACCACGGGGACGGCTCGCTCGAGCACAAGGTCTCGAGGCTCGGGCACCTCGTCCACCACTACTACATGGCAAGCGCCCACGCCCGCGGCGCTGCGGGTGACCCCCTCAGAGGGCAGGGCCGCGTGCTTTCCCTCCTCAGGGAGAACCCGCAGGTCACCCAGAGGGAGCTGCAGGAGGGGCTCGACATGCGCCAGCAGTCCGTATCGGAGCTGCTCGCAAAGCTCGAGGAGAAGGGCTATGTGGAGCGTGGGCGCTCCAACGAGGACGCGCGCGTCACCACCGTAACCCTCACCGAGGCCGGACGCGCCGCCATGCCGCCGGCAGATGAGGTGCGCCAGCATCTTGACGCCTTTGACTCGCTCACTGAGGAGGAGCGCGCCGAGTTGGGCAGGCTCGTAGACAAGGCAACCGCAGAAGTCGAGAAGAAGCTCACCGATCTTGGCGAGGGACCGCACCACGGTTGCGGACACGGCCCCCACAATGGTCACGGCCACGGATGCCACCACGGCGAGGGGCACGGCCACGGATGCTGCCATGACGAGGGGCACGGCCGCAGGGGTGGCCATGGGCAGCGCGACGCCAAGCCTGCCGAGAGGTAGACGCGCAGCGAGAAAGCCGTAGAATCGGGTCGCCGGCAGAGCCGGTGCCCGATTCTTTCGTATGCCGAGAAGGGATGGCTTGCCGTGCAGCAAGACGTCGACGCTTACCAGCTCCTCGCAGACCAGGTGCGCTCGCTCGCCATGGGGGCACCAGGCTGGGTGCCCGCACTCGCCAACGTTGCAGCGCTTCTCGGCGAGAGGCTCGATGACGTCAACTGGGTGGGCTTCTACGTGGCCACACCCAACGACACGCTGGTACTTGGCCCGTTTTGGGGGCACATCGCCTGCGTCACGATTCCTTTTGGCAAGGGCGTGTGCGGCACGGCGGCCGCCGAGAGGCGCAGCGTCCTCGTCCCCGACGTTCGCGCCTTCCCCGGGCACATTGCCTGCGACGCTGCCTCGCGCTCAGAGCTGGTGGTTCCGCTCTTCGTCCCAACGGCAGATGGCACACGCCGCGTCTGGGGAGTTCTCGACTGCGATAGCCCACACCCGACGCGCTTCTCAGCAGAAGACCAGGAAGGCTTCGGGCTCATTGCGCGAGCAGTCGAGGAATCCGCCGGTCTTGCAGGCCCCGCCGTACGCGCAACACAGCCCTGGACGTAGAATCACACCGAGGCAGACACCCGAGGGAAGGACCACGATGGAGGAGTACAAGCGCGGGTTCATCGACTTCATGGTCGAGAGCCACGTTCTCAAGTTTGGCGACTTCACGCTCAAGAGCGGCAGAAAGTCCCCGTTCTTCATGAACGCCGGAGCCTATGTGACAGGCTCCCAGCTCAAACGCCTGGGAGAGTTCTACGCCCGCGCCATCCACGACAGCTTCGGCCTTGATTTCGACGTGCTCTTCGGGCCCGCGTACAAGGGCATCCCGCTGGCCGTGAGCTGCGCCATTGCCATGGACGAGCTCTACGGCAAGGAGGTTCGCTACTGCTCCGATCGCAAGGAGGCCAAAGACCACGGTGCCGACAAGGGCGGTTTTCTCGGCCACCAGCTTCGGGACGGTGACCGCGTGGTCATGATCGAGGACGTCACCACCTCGGGAAAGTCCATCGACGAGACGTACCCGAAGGTCTGCTCGGCCGCAGACGTGGAGGTCAAGGGCCTCATCGTGAGCCTTAACCGCATGGAGGTTGGCAAGGGCGGCAGGGTGAGCGCCCAGGAGGAGATCCAGGAGCGCTATGGATTTCCTGTCGCAAGCATCGTGACCATGGCCGAGGTCATCGAGGCGCTCGAGGGTACGGTGGTTACCCCCCAGCTCAAGGACGCCATTGCCGAGTACTACGAGAAGTACGGCGTGAAGTAGCGCACACGCGCAGGCGGCACAAAACGCGGGGCGTCAGCACAGGCTGGCACCCCGCATGCGTATTGGGAACACGTCCCCGCTCGGCGTGCCCTACGCCGCGAGGTCTGCGCGGCGGGCCGTGGCCTGGCCAAAGTCACGGGTGCCAACAAAGACGTCCTGCTTGTAGGGGTTGACGCCCAGCCTCTTCGCACGGTAGGCGATTGTGCAGATGGCGGCGACGTTGGCTGCAAGCGCGATGAGCGAGACCGTGGTTGCTGCCACAGGGTCGAGCGTCGAGTGGGTCACGAAGACGGACTCCTCCTGGAACGCAGGGAAGACCTGAGCGAACATGCACCAGATGGCCAGCGTGTTGGCGCGGTTCTGGATCCAGGCGCCCTTGTTCCACACGGCGTTTGCAACCGTGGGGGCGTGCAGCAGCGCCAGGCCGCAGTACCAGGCATGGTGGGGCAGGCAGTTGTACGTGTAGCAGAAGTTCCAGATGTCATAGGCAACGATGAAGACCCAGGTCATGTCCGGCCACAGCATGTCTCGGCCGTCCTTGGAGGAGTAGACGTTCCACCAGGCGGTCATGCAGAAGATGTTGATGAGGCCAGCGATCCCGTTGAAGACGTTGTTCCAGCCTGCGAGCTGCGTCGCCCCCTCAGAGGTAACCCACGTGGTCTCGCCCAGGGCGAAGAAGTGATAGGCGCTCTCGAAGTCGGAGCACACGGCAATCAGGATGTTGATGGCGACGATCGCAAACGGGAAGGCACGAAACCAGTGAGCGCGCCCAAGGCTCCCCCACTGGTACTTGATGATCATGAAGCCGATGCAGCCGGCAAGTGCGGCATACACCTTGGCATAGTGGAACCAGCTGTTCTGGTAGATATGGGTGGGGTTGGCGAGCGCCCATTCCTGGCCTTGTGCCACGCCCACGGCAATGGCAATGCAGTAGATGGTCATGGCCACGGGCAGCACGCCAAACATGACAAGGCCCCCGACCTTGGACCTGCGGGCAAACTCGTTAAGCACGATAAGCCCAACGAACACCATTACCCACCCCAGAAGCTGGAATGGCAAGTTGGCACTGTGGTCGAACAACATGGCACTTCCTCTCTCTCGTTCTTGGAGAAACGCTACTGTCGCGCCGTTGCGCGGCTAGTCTTGTTGGGAGCCAAGGTCGAGGTGAAGGGTGTCGGCGATGAGATCGGCGACAAGCCCGTCCGAGGCGTCGGGATGGGTCCTCATGTAGCTCATGAGGCCAATGATGAGGAGGTAGAACTCCTCGTAGGGATGACGGATCTCAATCCGGTGGTAGCGCGCGTACTCCGACACGGTGGTGTGGGTAAGGTACTTTGCGAGCGTACGGGCTACCCGTTGACTAAAGCGCTGGTAGAGAAGGGCGTTTTGGCTCTTGAGAAGGTCGGTGCGAAAGGAGCCCGCATCAAAGAGGTGACGACGGAGCATGGCCACGCAACTCTCGAGCGCACCGGCGACGTCGCCACGCACGCGCCGCGCGTTCCACTCGCGCACGGCAGCCACGAACTTCTCGACGTAGTCGTCGAGGATGGCGTCGGTGACCTCGTCGCGGCTTGAGAAGTAATGGTAGAAGAGGCTGCGCGTGATGCCTGCCCTGTCGGCGATGTCCTTTACCGAGACGCAATCGATTCCCCGCTCTTCGTAGAGCGAGCGGGTTGCGGCAATGACCTGCTCGCGTCGCGCCTGACCAATCTCACCACGCATGGGACACACCTCCTTGGCTGACACCCTGTCAACGAGATGACTTCAATCATAGGTTGTGGAGAGAATGTGTGGCAACGAACAGTTTTGAGAAAACGTCAACGAGGCGTGGCTTTAGGCACAGCAAGGGGCGCGGCGGACTGCCTGCGTCCACCACGCCCCTCGTGAAGGGCGACTATGCGAGAAGTGAGAGCCTACATCCCTACATCGGCATCGTAGGTGCCACAAAGGCGCGGGTCTGATACTCGCGGTCAAGGTCGTAGAGCCCCTTGGGGTCAGAGCCGAAGAGCTCCATGTTCTTGACCATGTCGGAGGCGTTGGTCTCCTCCTCGCCCTGCTCCTTCACAAACCAGTCGAGCAGCTGCATCGTACGGAAGTCGTGCACGTCATACGCAGCCTGGTAGCACCTGTTGATGCAAGCCGTAATGTGGCGCTCGTGCTCGAGACCGGCCTCGAGCGGGTCGATATCGCTCGAGAAGGTCTTGTCCGGCTCGGCGATGGCTGCCATCTTGACCGGATAGTCGTTGTCCAAGAGGTAGCGGCGGAGGATCTTGGCATGCGCAACCTCCTCCTGCACCTGGATCATGTACCAGTTCGCAAAGCCCTTAAGGCCGCGCTCCTCGTAGTAGTCGGCGAAGGTGAGATAGAGGTAAGCCGAGTAGAGCTCCTCGTTGATCTGTGTGTTGAGAGCGTCTGCGACCTTGGCATCGAGAGCCATGGCAACCTTCTTCCTGCCCGGTGGGGCATTGAAGACATACCGAACACTACTCCGTCTACCCACTTGGGCGTTGGCGTGTCAGCTCAGGCCCCTGCGATTCTCGCAGCTCATCGCTTTTTCTGAAACGCCCTCACGTTTGCCCAGAGGGCGCTTACGGCGTTTCAGAAGGAGCGACGAGCTCCGCAGGGTGGGAAAGCCGTCGGGTACGCATTCCCAGAATCCCGCATCGTACGTACGCATACCCCTTATCGCTGACCGCACGCCCTGAGAAACCTTTCTTGGAAACCCCTGCGCTCGCCCGGCTAGCCAGGTGTGAGTTTGAGAGAGGCGATAAACTCCGAGGCACACTACCGCAGCGCAGAGAAGGGACGCGCATGACCAGGCTCATGGACTACCTGCTAGAACCACAGACCGCCGTGGTCTTCGACATCGACGGCGTGCTCGCGGTCTACGAGTTTGGCGAGCTCTCCCATAGCGCCTGTCCCGACGAGGACTGGGAGGACTACGTGCGCACGCACGACCCCTATGCCAGCTCGCGCCCCGTTCCGCAGATCCAGCGCTTCATCGCGGACAAGGGCGCAGACCACGTGTGGGCCTGCTCTCAGGCAAGCGACTTCGAGACCCTCGGCAAGCGGGCCTTTGTCACGCGCTGCTACGAGCTAGACCCCAGCCACGTCGTGACCGTCACGCAGAAGGCCGAGAAGGTCGAGTTCCTCCGCCGGCTCGCGCGCGAGCTGGACATTCCCGAGAGACGTGTGGCCATCGTCGAGGACACGGTAAAGACGCTCGACCTTGTCGACCAAGAGACCGGCTGCGTCACCGTGCACGTCTCGTCCTTCTTCGACTACGGGATATAGCCCCGCTCCCGCACAGACAAACACAACCTAACGCGTCTGGGTGTGGACCTCACACTCGACGCCATTGTCGTCACGAATGACCTCCACCCAACGCTCGATGCGCTCCCCGTCGAGCAGGCGCGCCGCTTCTTCGATCTTGTCGGCGAGAAGGTCGAGCGACTCCGGCGAAACGGGGTCGCTGGCGGCCTGGCGGGCGAGCGCCCTGGCGATGTCTGCGCAACCATGGAGCTCATCTTGTGGGTTTTCCAAGGTATCACCTGCCACATAGCGTTGTCTGCCCGGTAGACACAAGAATATTCCATTTTTGAATGTTGCGCGTGGGGGTCTACATTCCCGCGCATGTATGAAATTGCCGACAGACTCGTGGGAAAGGTCCTCCGCAAGCTGAGGATCGAGTCCGGCCTGAGGCAGGAACAGGTCGCAGAGCGTCTTGACTCGTCCCAGTCGATGATTTCGAAGTTCGAGTCCGGCGACCGCTCGCTCCACTTGGGTGAGGTCTACGCCTACGCCGAGGCGCTGGGCGTGTCTCCGCAGCGCATCCTGCAAGAGGTTTGGGACAGTCAGAAGCCCCCGCACGGCAAGAGCGACAAGCGGCCTCCCCGAAAGGCCCAATCGCACGAATAGCTTCCGTCCGCGCTACCCTATGCTGGTACGCATTGCGGAGAAACACGGAGGCGAGAGGGACTTCATGGCTGAGGGGACACATGCCACGGGAACGCGCCTCGTGGGCATAGCCACGGCGCAGCGCCTTCTTGCCGCGAGCGCAGACGGCAGAACTGCCCACCTGCTCACGACCGCCGAGCTCGCACAGGCGGAGGCACGCAGGAACCCCGCCGAGTACGTTGCCGGGCATCTCGCCGCAAAGCGTGCGGCGATAGACGCATTGGAGCGGGCGCTGCCTGCGGGCACGGCAATCAATCCCCTCGAGCTGGAGACCACAGACGCCCCGTCAGGCGCACCCGTCTGCACGGTCACGGGACACCTGGCTGCCACCCTAGCCGCGCGCAACATGGACCCTCCGCGCATCTCCATCACGAACGAAGCTGGCGTTGCGCTGGCGACAGCCGTCGTCTGTGCCCCAGGAGCAGAAGGCGAGAATGCATGATCTTTGACCAGCCGCTTGCCGTAGGTGGCCTCACGCTGAGAAATCGCCTGGTCATGGTACCTGTCGCCACGGGCAAGGCAGACGCGCGGGGTCAGGTGACAGCCGCCCTCTGCGAGCACTACGCCGCACGGGCGCACGGAGGCCACCTCGGCCTTGTCGAGTGCGGCCACCACTTTATCTGCGAGGAGGGACGCGCCACGGCACGCCAGGCGTCCATTGCCCGCGACGCAGACATCGAGGGCCTCAAGCGCGAGGCCGTAGCCGTACACGACCAGGGCGTCCCCGTCTTTGTGCAGCTCTCGCATGCGGGCTCGGCCGCCACGGAGGCGCTCACGGGCATGCGTCCCCTGGCACCTTCGGCCGCGACCTGCCCCGGAGCCAAGGTGGGCCACCCGCTCCCCCGCCCCATGGGCGGCGATGACATCGCGCTCATACCCGAGCTCTTCTCGGCAGCGGCACGCCGTGCCCGCGCGGCCGGCTTCGACGGAGTCGAAATCCACGCGGCGCACGGGTATCTGCTGAATCAGTTCCTCTCGCCTCTCACGAACCAGCGGCAGGATGCCTACGGAGGCCCGCTTGCCCACAGGGCGCGGCTGCTTTTGGAGGTCCTCGCCGCGATGCGAGCCGAGCTTCCCTCTGACTACCCGGTCTCGGTGCGTCTGGGCGGCTGCGACTACCTGCCCGGCGGCAACGCCATCGTTGACGCCGTAAAGCTCGCGCGCATGGTGGAGGCCAGCGGCGCAAATCTCATATCCGTCTCGGGCGGCATGTGCTACTACGACAGGCCCGGCTACGAGGACATGCCGGGCTGGTTTGCCGATTCGTCAACCCCCATCCGCCAGACCGTAGGCGTGCCCGTGCTCCTGGCAGGCGGCATCAAGACGGGCATGGCGGCGGAGGTGCTTCTCGAGCAGGGTGCGTGCGACCTCGCAGGCGTTGGACGTGCGATACTGAACAGGCCCGCTTGGGCCAGGCGCGAGACCACCAAGCTCCGCGCCGCCAGCGGGCGCATGGAAGATAACGCAGGATAGCGAGAGAGGCCGGCCCCGGTGGCCGAGGAGGGCAGCATGGACGAAAGTGACAGGAAGCTTGCCGAGCAACTTCGCGAGCAGCTCGAGGCGGGCGGGGCGAGAACGGCCTTCGGCACTTCGTCCCAGGGTGTACCGGCGGATGAGCAGGATGATCCGGAGAGCCTCGTCGAGGGACCGTTTGCCCAGGCGATGGCAGCCTACCGTCAGGCAAGGCGCTCAGATGACGCCGAGGCCACGGCTGCCGCCGAACGACACCTCCAGGATGTGGTGCGCGCGGAGCTGGCCGGCAGTGCCGAGCCCTGCTCGGGGGGCAAGCGATGAGCGCGACAGCAAGCGACGCGACTGGGCCGACCCCCGTGGACCTTGGCCCCAACGGGCCAGGCTCGCTGGGGCGTCTCATCCCCTGGCCAGACGACGAGACCTACCCCAACATCCCCGCCGAGGACGCACTCGAGCTCTTCCTCGGATGGGTCGAGTCACGCGGGATGCAGCTCTGGGACCACCAGGAAGAGGCCCTTCTCGACATAGCCTCGGGTGACCACGTGATCTTGGGCACCCCCACCGGCTCGGGCAAGAGCATGGTGGCCGTGGGCATGCTCTTCATCGCCAACTGCACGAACCGTCGCGCCTACTACACGGCGCCCATAAAGGCGCTTGTCAGCGAGAAGTTCTTCAACCTCGTGGACCTCCTCGGCAAGGACAGCGTGGGCATGATCACGGGCGACGTGGTGATAAACAGCGAGGCACCCGTCATCTGCTGCACGGCCGAGATCTTGGCCCAAGACGCGCTGCGCTTTGGCGAGCACGCCGACATCGGCTGCGTCGCCATGGACGAGTTCCACTTCTACGCCGACCGCGACCGTGGCTGGGCGTGGCAGGTGCCGCTATTGGCGCTTCCCCACACGCAGTTCCTGCTCATGTCCGCCACCCTGGGTGACGTCACCGACATCGCCAGCGCGCTGGAGGAGCACACCGGGCGCGCCGTTGACCAGGTGCTCGACGCGCCCAGACCAGTGCCTCTCTCCTACGAGTTCGTCGAGACCCCGCTCGAGGGCACGGTCGAGCTGGCGCTTCGCGACGGCGACGCACCGCTCTACATAGTGCACTTCTCGCAGGAGGCCGCCCTCAAGAGCGCACAGGCCCTCTCGAGCTATGGCGTCTCGTCCAAAGGGCAACGCGAGGCCCTGAAGGACGCCGTCAAGGGCACGCGCTTCACGACCACCTTTGGCAAGACCCTGAAGCGCCTCATCCTGACGGGCGTGGGCGTGCACCACGCTGGGATGCTGCCGCGCTACCGCCTGCTGGTCGAGAAGCTCGCGCAGCAGGGCCTCCTCCCCGTGATCTGCGGCACCGACACGCTGGGCGTGGGCATCAACGTGCCCATCCACACCGTGCTCCTCACCCAGCTCACCAAGTTCGACGGCAAGCGCATGCGGCGCTTGAACGCGCGCGAGTTCCACCAGATAGCAGGCCGTGCGGGTCGCGCCGGCTTCGACACCGAGGGCCGCGTAGTCGCCGAGGCCACCGAGTACGACATCGAGCGCGCCAAGGCCCTGGCAAAGGCAGGCGGCGACCCCAAGCGCGCCAGGAAGATCAAGGTGAAGACGCCTCCATCGGACTTCGTGGGATGGAACAAGCAGACCTTTGAGCGGCTCATTGCGGCAGAGCCCGAGAAGCTCCGCCCACGGCTGCGCATCACGCACTCCATGGTGCTCGCAGAGATCGAGCAGGGCGGGGATGCCTGGATGCGCACGCACAAGCTCATCGAAGACTCGGCCCAGACGTCCGAGGAGAAGGCCGCGCTCTCCCAGCGCACCGACGAGGTCTTTGCCACGCTCATCGATGCCGGCGTTATCGAGCGCCACGAGGAGGCAGACGGCACGGCATCCTACCTGCTCACCGTTGACCTGCCCGAGGACTTTGCGCTCGACCAGCCCCTCTCGCCCTTCCTCCTCGCCGCCATCGAGCTTCTGGACCCCGAGGGCGAGGCCTATGCGCTCGACCTCATCTCGATGGTCGAGGCGACGCTCGAGGACCCGCCCCAGATTCTGCGCGCTCAGGAGCGCGAGGCTCGGGGTGCCGCCATCGCCGCCATGAAGGCAGAGGGCGTCGAGTACGAGGAGCGCATGGAACGCGCCCAGGAGGTCACCTATCCCAAGCCACTCGAGGGGCTGCTCGACACGGCCTTTGCGGAATATTGCGAGAAGGTTCCCTGGGCAAGCGACTACTGCCTACGCCCCAAGAGCGTCCTACGCGACATGGTCGAGACGGCCAGTGACTTCAAAACCTACATTGGACGCTACAAGATAGCCCGCTCGGAGGGAACGCTGTTGCGCTATCTCTCCGACGCCTACCGCGTGCTTGACCGCACGGTACCCGCCGAGAAGCGCGATGAGCGCCTAGGCGACATCGTGACCTGGCTCAGGCTTGTTGTGCGCACCACGGATTCCTCGCTCGTCGACGAGTGGGAAGGCGTCGGCACCGAGGACGAGGGCGCCAATCCGGCAGCCCCCATCGCAGACGAGGTCGTCCACGACAGACGCGGTCTCACCCTGCTCGTACGCAACGCACTCTTTGCCCGCGTGCGACTGGCTGCCCTAGGCAGGGTCGAGGAGCTTGGCGACCTTGATGCAGACTGGGGCTACCGCTCGGTTGTGTGGCAGCAGGCGCTTGACGCGTTTCACGCTGAGCACGAGGGCATACTGCTGGACGCAGACGCCCGCTCGTCGGCCTACCTCGACATCGACGAGGCAGACGAGAGGACCGACCGCGTCTGGCACGTCCACCAGGTGTTCCGCGACTCGGACGATGACCACGACTTTGGCATCTGGGGCGACGTGGACCTCGATGCAACGCAGGACGAAGGCGCCGCGGTCTTCAGGGCCTATCGCGTGGGCTTTGTGGACTCACTCGTCTAGGGCATCTGCCGTTCAGGGGCGCGGGACGCACATCCCGCGCCTTTTCTCGTCCAGATTGCCGCTGTGACGGGTAAACCTGCCGTAGGGCAGTGCGCAGGCGTTGCCCTACGGCACGCTTACAAAGGAGGACGCCATGGCAGAGACTAACCAGACCTATCAGGACCTTGGGTACGACAGAATCTTCGTATCGCTTGACGGGACAGAACGCCAGACCGAGGTGCTCCATCGTGCCATCGTGATGGCGGCCAACGACAACGCAGAGCTCTACATTGGGCACGTGATCGACTCGACCGCGCTCGAGACCGCAGGCACCTATCCCATCGACCTCATCCCCTCGCTGGAGAAGGACTTCCGCGATTCCATTGCCAAGCAGGTCGCCGAAGCCGAAGCAGAGCCGCAGATCAAGAGCGTCAAGGTCATCGTCAAGGCCGGGCGCATCCGCGAGACCCTGAAGGACGACATGATTGACGTTGTCAAGCCCGACCTTGTCATCTGCGGGGCACGCGGGCTCTCGTCCATCAAGTACGCAATTCTCGGCTCCATCTCCACCTTCCTCACCCGGTCAACTTCCTGCGACGTCCTCGTGGTGAAGTAGCGCAGCCACGGGAGCTCGCCATCCGCTCACGGATTTCTTGGTGACCTTCGCGGCATCCCACAGAAATCCCATAGCTTGTTCTCCCCTCTGGATGTAAGGCGAAGATGACTTGTAAATTAGCTGGTAGACGATGTGCTTTTGGTTGCAGCCCCTCTCGCTCAGGGGGGCTGCAACCCTATATGACGACTTGAGACTTTTTGCAGGAAACGTGATATCTCAATTTTCGCGCTAAGGTTATCTAACTGCGCACTTGCCATACCTCAGAGTGTGCGCCGTACCCGCCAGACACGGAGGTGACCTTTGTCGTTCCCGTCTACAGCACGTACCGGAGCCCTTGTCATAGCGCTCGTCGGCGCCATCACGCTCGGCGCCGGGGCCGCCAGACCCGCCATAGCGTGGGGCGATACGCTCGATGACCTCCAGGCAAAGGTCGGGGAGACCAACGAGGCACTTGACACCGCCAACGACAAGGTCACCCAGCTCGAGCAGCAGATTGACGACAACCAGCAGCGCGTTGCAGAGATTGAGGCACAGCTTCCCGA